>CALZEZ010000020.1 GCA_945643825.1 uncultured Lachnospiraceae bacterium | reverse complement strand
AATCAAAAATCCCTATGACCTTTCCGCACATTCCCAGCCTCATTGTGGGAGCTCCCTGGCAATTTCAGGACAATAAACACCTCGAACAGGCCATGCTCTCTTGTGATTTCCATGCTGCCATGATGTCGCTCCACAACATCCTTCACGGACTTTAATCCAAAGCCATGATTGATGGAATCCTTCTTTGTGGTGTGCAGGGAAGGAAAGGCGGTCGAGGCAGAGCAATTGCATATTTTCGTGATAAACAACCCCTTCGAACAGGTCACCTTCAAACTGATTTTTCGATCACCGGTCACCTTGGAGCAGCCCTCAATCGCGTTATCCATCAGATTGCCAAAAAGTGCGCACTTGTCAGTTGCAGACAGCGGGATATCCTCCTGGAGAGAGATTTCATAGTCCAGAGTGATCTTCGATTGCTCCATATTATCCGCCTTTGCACTGAGAATGGCATTAAGCACGCTGTCCCTGCAATACACCAGGGGGGTGCTGATGGCCTTGTCCGCTAATAACTGTGTGATGTATGCGGTCCTCTCAGCCTCAGGCAGATTTGACAATACCTGCAGATGATTGGTCATATCATGACGAAGCTTCCGGATCTGCTGCATCTGGGAATCCAGATGCTTATAATACTGGTCATTTGCTTCCAGGAGAAGCTTACTTTCCTCTGTCATAGCCGCTTTATATAGGGCATAAATGGCATAGAGCATGCCGACGATCGAGAGGATGACCAGAATGAGGATGCAGATAATGGTTCTCTGCATAGAAACAGTAATTGTTCCTGAGCTGTCAGGCACCAGAATAAGGGTTAACAGAATCAGAAATGGAATGCATGTAATGAGAAGCAGGACATTCCAATATTTGACGGGAAGATCAAAATCATTGGGAAACTGCAGCCTGCGCACGGCATACCATAAAAGAAACCAAAATACGATTTTGCATATTTGATACAGGAAGCCCCCGCCATTCATAACCGGATAATCCAGGAAGGAGTCGATCAGACAATTTAGCGCAAAAGGAGCGCAGGACAATGTGATGCCGAGTGTGAGCTTTTTCCTTGCAGAGCCCTCGCAGCACCGGAAAATCGCCGCCAGAAAGAACACAAACGTGGGCGGCATATTGGCCCAGTCTCCGATATAGATAATCATGCCATCCAGTAGAAAGCAGGCGACAAGAAGAGCAAACCGCCTGCTTCTTTTCTCGGAACAGACCAGAAAGCAACGAAGAATCCGATAGGTAAAAAAGGAACTGATCAGGGGCGCAAAATTAAAGAATAAAAAGCTCATGCGGTTACTCCTTCACCATTTGTCTGGCAAGTGCCCGGGTGGCATCCCTTTTGTGAGAGCGGCTAAAAGGCAGCTCCACAGAGTGAATCTGTATCGAATCGGATCCGACATAGGAAACCTGCCTGCTGTTTACAAGATAACGATTGTGAATCCGGATAAAAGCCTCATCCGCAAGCTCGCGTTCGACCTCGTCAAGCTTTGCATAGATCACATAATCCTGCGAGACACTTTTTATGTGCACCTGCCGCCTGTCGCTCTCGAAATAAAGGATATCCCTCTTTGGCAGGCGATACGTCCCGTCCGAATTCTTAAAACAATAGAAATCCTCTGAGTCCTGTTCCTTCAGCTTTTTTCGCATGCGCGCAAGCAAAGCCCGCAGCTGATCCGTCGCAACAGGCTTCAGAAAGTACCCGACCGCCTCCACCTCGTAGCCCTCATAGACATACTCCGTGTATCCCGTAACAAAAGCAAAGGCAATATTTTTATCATATTGACGGATGAGCTTTGCGGTTTCCATACCGTTTTGCCGCTGCATCTCGATATCGAGAAACAGAAGATCGATCTCTCCGGGATGCTTTTTAATCCAGCTCGAGGCCACAATTCCGTCAGAGAATTCATATACAATTTCCTCGGTTTTCTCATCCAATAGGTTCTCTAACTGAAAGCGCAGAGAATCCCGCACATCGCTTTCATCATCGCAGATTCCAATCCGAAGCATAGCCGTTTCCCTCCAAATAACTACTCCTATTTTACTAAAATAAGAATAAAAAGAAAAGCGACCGCCCTGTCAAAAGTGACAGAAACCCTGACCGAAAATGACAAGGCAGATTTTTGTGCCCGTAGATTGTGATAAGGTAAGCGCACAATAGTAATCGAAAGAGAGGATAATGCGAAAAATGACCTCGAAAGCTCATTTTCCGCATGGCACTTTGTGCCGCAGGCGTCACAAAGTAGCCCCTATCGCAGAGCCAAATCTGACATTTGGCTCGCGATTCTTTCGACGCAAGCGTCTGCAGAAAGAGAGGAATAAAAATGTTAAAAGTCGAAGAACTGAGGAAAAGCTACCTCGTTGGGAAAAAGAGCTACGAGGTGCTAAAGGGCATCTCCCTTGAGGTGAAAAAAGGCGAGTTTGTGGCGGTCATGGGACCATCGGGCTCAGGCAAAAGCACCCTTTTGAATTGCATTTCCTGCTATATCGGATATGAGGCCGGAACGATAACACTGGACGGACACAAGATCGATACCCTGGGACAGGAGCAGCTGGCGGCGATGCGAAATAGACAGATGGGCTTCGTCTTTCAGGACTTTATGCTCTTAGACGGACTGACCGTGAAAAACAATATTGTCCTGCCCGCGGTGATCAGCGAGGAGAAAGAACTGATAGAGGCAGCAGAACAGAAGGCCAAGAAGCTCTGTGAGACCTTTGGGATCTCTCATATCATGGACAAATATCCTGCGGAGATCTCGGGAGGCGAGAAGCAGCGCGTGGCGGTGGCAAGGGCACTCATGAATGACCCGCTTATTCTGCTGGCAGATGAGCCGACCGGCAATCTCGATTCCAAATCCGGCAGAAGCGTCATTGACGCGTTTGTTATGGCAAAAGAGAAACTACACACCACGATTTTCATGGTCACACATGACAGCTTTGCAGCTTCCTTTAGTGACCGCGCCATTCTGCTGCAGGATGGAATGGTGTTTCGCGAGATGGAGAATCCGGGAGACCGAACCACATTCCAGGATGAGCTCCTTGCGGGCATCGGAAGTATGAATCGATAAAAAAGGAGATGATTAGATGAACATAAATCAGATTTTTTATATGCTTCGCCGGAAAAATATTGCAGAATACATCCTCTATATGATCTGCACGATTTTCTCGGTTGCCGTTGTGTCGGCGTATGCGCTGCTGCTTTTCTCCCCCACGGTTATGGAGGTGCTTCCGGTAGGCGGTGACAGCAGAAAACAGGCCTTTGGCATTTTTGCAGTGGTATGCATCGGCTGCCTTGCCTTTTCCATGTATGCCTCCGCTTTGTTTTATAAGAAGAAACAAAAGGAACTGGGAATCATACTGGCGCTTGGAGGCAACCGCAGCAAATTGTATAGAACTGTTGTAAAGGAGAATCTGCGCATGAGTCTGCTTTGCCTGCTTGTGGGCCTGCTCCTTGCGTTCCCGCTCAACAAAGGAATATGGGGCGCCCTAAGCCTCTTTATAGACAGCCCCGAGATGAAGCTTCGCGTGGAGCTTCCCTCCCTGCTCATCTCGGTAGGCATAGCAGGCATTGTGCTGTTATCCACGATGCTGATTCTAAGAAGAATTATCTTCCGGATGGATTTGCTCGATGTCATCAAGGCTGAGCACAAAAATGAGATGGTGAGGAAGCTTCCGAAGCATACCGGACTGTATGGCGTGATCCTTATCCTGGCAGGAGGCGTAATAAGCTACCTTGCACCCGGCGTTTACATGGATGTATTTAGCGAATATCCCCCGGCATGGCTGAATCTGCTCTACCTGATCCCTCTTGCCGGTGTCTATCTGACAATCCTATATGCGGTGGTCGGTGGCGAAAAAGTCGAAAAGAAGCATTATGCTGACATGATTTCGAAGAGTATCATGAAGTTTCAGGGCCGCCAGACGGTAAACTGCATGCTGGTGATTACACTGCTCATCGGCGGCGGATGCTTTGCCGCGTTTTACGTACCAATCACAATGACTGCCTTCGGAACAAGCGTGCAGGCAAAGGAATGGAACTACCAATATTCCTATCCGCAGACAAGGGATGTCTTTGAAGAAGGACAGCTGGAAGAGCTTGTAAAAAAGTATGGTGCGCAGATACAGGAGGAAAAAGATTTTCCGGTTCTGCTGGCCGCAAAAGACGGCATGCAGGAGATTGAGGAAGGCAGAAAATTTCACTATGAATACCATCCGAGAATGGCGACGGTACATCTGATCAAGGAGTCCGATTTTGAGGAATTTACGGAAACAAAGCTGCAGATTAAGCCGGACGAGTATTACGCGATAACAGATGAGGAGGAAATTGCTCGATTTGATCCGGATATGACGCTGTTTTCCAATATGGAGACAAGAGAAGAATATCCGGTAAAGTTTGCCGGATGCCTGCACCACGAGGATCTTGTGCTGGAAAATAGCAGACTCTATCTGATCTCCGACGCCCTATTTGAACGGATTGACAGCACCCTGTCACAGGAGTGGAAGGAAACCCTCTGCTACAGAAAAATTGCCAACGATTCCTACCAGCTGGCGACAAAGGTTTATGAAGAGTTCTGCCGGTGCTTTGAGCCACAGGACATGGTGTTTTGCGGCTATGACAGGGTAAGTGCGATAGTCGCCTGCGAGGCAGGACAGGAATACTGGGCAGCTGCGCCGGAATTTCAAAGCTTTTCAGAGCTCAGTCCGGATAGTCCTGAATTTCAGAGGGAATGGATTTATATGCCGTTCTTTAAAATTATGAGCCTGCAGGGCACACTTCGAAACTATGCAGTGTATTTCATGCTTTTTATCTATGTGGTCATTGTGGCACTGGTTTCCGCCTGGCTGATTGCCTATACGCGCTGTGTGACGATCGGCATGCATAACCGTTACGTGTTCGAGGCGCTTGAGAAGCTGGGGGCATCTACGGCTTTTCGGCAGAGAGAGCTGCGAAAACAGCTTTCTATTGTGTACAAAACCCCGACCTGCATCGGCCTTGTCGTCGTTCTTTTACTGTTTGTACTGATTCTGTATGGAAATGACGGGGGAAGGTTTTCTAAGAGCGAGCTACTTGGACTTTTGATCTGTGTTGGAATCGAGGCTGTGATCGGTGCGATTACCTATGTGTGCTATCGCGCTTCGGTGAGAAAAGTGAGCCTACTTTCTTCTTTTCATTAGTCTCGCCCTTTGGTATAATACCCCTATGGGACAGTTTGTAAATAACTATAAGAGAAAACAATTAAAGCTGCAAAGAATCGTGAACAGCCATGCGCAGGATATCATTTCCTCTGCAAACTTTAAAAAATCCAGAGGCTTTATCCAGCATGGCGATATCTCCGTACACAAGCACTCCCTTGCGGTTGCCAGAGCAAGCCTGCGACTGAGCGACAATCTGGAGCGCCTTGGCATACGCTGCCATAAGCGGGAGCTGATCCGCGGAGCCCTTCTGCACGATTATTTTTTATACGACTGGCATGACAAGAACAGACCGGACTTTCGACCCCTTCACGGCTTTCATCATGCCGGCACGGCACTTCGCAATGCTTTGCAAGAGTACGATTTAACGGACAGGGAAAAGGATATTATAAAAAAACACATGTGGCCGCTCAATCCGGTTCCTCCGATGTGCCGGGAAGCCTGGATTGTGACCTGTGCGGATAAATACTGCTCGACGCTTGAAACTCTGCGCGGATACAGACTGCGATTGCAGCACATAACAACGAGAAACAATAGAGGTGTAAGTTGAGTGAGCTTTATGATCGTCTAACCGAGTATAGTCAGTCGGATATCTATCCCTATCATATGCCCGGGCATAAGCGTCGCCTGCAGGGCTATCCCCTTGCGGAGATTTGTAACATTGATATTACGGAGATCGACGGCTTTGACAATCTGCATCATGCCGAGGGAATCCTGCGGGAAATCCGTCAAAGAGCCTCGAAGCTTTGGAAGACGGATGCCAGCTTCTTACTCATCAATGGCAGTACGTCAGGGATCCTTGCGGCAATTTCCGCAGCTGCAGACAAAGGCAGCGTGATTCTCATGGCGCGAAACTGCCATCGTTCAGCCTATAACGGCATCTATATCAATCACATACGCGCCAGATATCTTTATCCGGAATCTGTGGATGATACCAACCGGTTTGCCGGATGCATCACCCCGGACACTGTTGCGGAGGGGATCCGGGAATGTCACGAAGCCGGGGAGAGAGTGGCAGCAGTTTTGATCACCTCTCCGACCTATGAGGGAATCGTATCCGATGTGCAGGCGATTGCGGTCTGCTGTCACGCTCATGATATACCGCTTATTGTGGACGAAGCCCATGGGGCGCATCTTGGATTTGCGAAGGGTTACCCGGACACTGCCATACATCTTGGTGCAGACCTTGTGATCCAGAGCCTGCATAAGACGCTCCCGTCAATGACCCAGACCGCGGTACTGCATTTGAAGGGTGATCGGATATCCGGACAGCGTGTTGAGAGATTTCTGTCTATTTTCCAGACCAGCTCCCCATCCTACGTTTTGATGAGTGCAATGGATCTGTGCATGGACATTCTGGAGAAGGAGGGCGCAGACAGACTGGAGCGTCGCCTTCAGGATCTTGATAAATTTAAGCATCGTGTCGAGAGACTTCGACACATTTCCTGTATTTTTCCCGATGATCCCTTAAAAGTGCTGATTTCTGCACCGTCTGGACACATGACAGGAAAGCAGATTTATGATATTCTGTTAGAGAAATATCATTTGCAGCTTGAGATGGCAGCCGGGACATATTGTCTGGCGATGTTTTCCATGATGGATGACGAGGAAGGCTATGACAGGCTGGCTGAGGCGTTAAAAGAGATAGAGCGCTCTCTGGAGAATCAGGACTTATGTCAACCTCATATGGTAAGCACAAGTGGTGAACTGCCAAAGCCGACAGAGAGCATGCCAATCCATGAGGCATATGACGCGCCCACCGTCCTGATTCCTCTGGCGCAGAGCATCGGTCGCATATCCGGCGATTTTGTCATGCTCTATCCGCCCGGAATTCCATTTATTGTACCGGGGGAGGAGATTTCGGCTGACGTGGTGCGATACATTCGCGAGAGCACGAAACGGAAGCTGAGCCTGATAGGACTTACAACAGGAGAAGACGACTTCCTGATTCGGGTAGTCGATGAGCAGTCTGAATAAAGGGAGGTTCTGTATTGAGAAAGACAAAGATTATTTGTACCCTGGGTCCGGCCTGCGAGAGCGTGGACACATTAAAGGAGATGATGAAGGCAGGCATGAATTGTGCCCGCTTCAATTTCTCTCACGGCACACATGAGGATCAGCAGAGACGCTTTGAACTGGTTAAAGAGGCCAAAAGAGAATCGGGAATTACAGTAGCAACCATGATAGATACGAAGGGACCGGAGATCCGCCTGACAGATATCGAAGGCGGAGCAGCGTTCCTTACAGACGGCCAGACCTTCACCCTGACGACGGAGGATATACTCGGGGATAAGGAGCGTGTGTCCATCACCTACAAGAACCTGGTCAATGATCTGAAGGTGGGAGACATGGTATTGATCGACGATGGTCTGATTGAGCTTGTGACAGAGAAGATAGAAGGAACCGAGATTATCTGTAAGGTCATTCACGGGGGCAGAATATCGAACCATAAAGGGGTCAATGTTCCTGGTGTGCAGCTGACGATGCCCTATATCAGCGAGGTGGATCGTGCGGATATTATCTTTGGATGCAAATTGGGCTTTGACTATATTGCTGCATCCTTTGTAAGATGTAAGGAGGACATTTTGCAGATCAGGCAGATTCTGGATGAGAATGACAGCCACATGCAGATTATTGCCAAGATTGAGAATATGGAGGGCATCCATAATCTGGACGAGATTTTGGAGGCTTCCGATGGTATCATGGTAGCAAGGGGTGACATGGGTGTGGAGATTCCGTTTGCGGAGGTACCCGCCCTGCAGAAATGCATGATCAAGAAAGCAGTTCGTGCAGGCAAACACGTTATTACGGCTACCCAGATGTTAGAGTCCATGATCCATAACCCCAGACCGACCCGCGCGGAGGCTGCCGATGTGGCCAATGCGATCTATGACGGAACGACAGCGATCATGCTGTCCGGTGAAAGTGCGGCAGGTGACTACCCGGTGGAGGCTGTCCGCACGATGTCAGAACTGGCGCAGACCACAGAAAATGACATCGATTATCGTTACCGGATGCACCTTTATGAGATGGAATGTGAGCAGTGTGATGATACAACGAAGTCTCTCGCCAGAGCAGTCTGCTCGATTGCAATGGAAATTCATGCGGCGGCAATCATGCCCGTCACACTATCCGGCTTTACGGCGAGACAGGTGTCAAGATATAAGCCCGACTGCCCGATTATCGGCTGTACGGTCAAGGCGAGAGTCTGCCGTCAGCTGAGCTTGTACTGGGGCGTGTCTCCGGTTCAGATTCCCGAAGCAGAGAATGAGGAGGAGCTTCTGGAGCTTGCTGTGGAAACGGCCCTGAAGGAAGGGTATATTAAAAAGGGAGACAAGGTTGTAATCACCGCGGGACTTCCACTCGGAGTCTCCGGTAAGACCAATATGATAAAAATAGTTGAGGCTTAGTCAATGGGGAAGATTGTTTATCTGATGGGCAAAAGCTCAAGCGGAAAGGATACTCTCTTTAAGAAGCTAATAGCAGACAGGGAATGCTGCCTGTCGACCGTGGTTCCCTACACGACCAGGCCGATTCGGGCGGGGGAGACAGACGGCGTAGAATACTTCTTTACCAATGAGGAAACCTTTCAGAGACTGAAAGAGCAGAACAAATTAATAGAGGAACGTGCATATCAGACCTTTCATGGAATGTGGCGGTATTTTACGGCGGATGACGGACAGATTGATCTGACAAGCAAAAATTTTTGCATGATCGGCACGCTTGAGTCCTATGAAAGGATGAAGCTTTCCTTTGGAGAGGAAGCACTTATTCCGGTCTTAGTGGAGTTAGATGACGGGGAGCGGCTCTGCCGTGCACTCGACAGGGAACGCATGGAGGAAAAGCCAAAATACGAGGAGCTGTGCCGGCGATTCCTTGCAGATGCAGTGGACTTTTCGGAGGAAAAGATTGCGCATGCAGGTATTACCAGACGCTTTTATAACGATGATCTGGAGCGGTGCTATGCAGAGCTTCGCGCCTATGTATTGGAGCGGCTATAAGAAAAGAGGATGACAGGTGGAGATCAAAGTAAATCAGATGACAGGCGTGACTCCCACCCAGACAACGACACCGGCGGCACCTGCTGACGACAGCTTTAAGTTTATGCTGATCAGCAACATTGAGGAAAAGGAGCTGCAGGAGCATCTCAGTATGCTCATGGGTCAGATCAAGGTACAGGGAGAACGGCTTGGAAAACACCGGGATATACGGGATATGCGTAAATATCGTTCTCTTGTAAAGGATTTTTTGAATGAGATCGTGAACCGGTCGCACAGCTTTACCAGAGAGAATTTCCTGGATCGGAGAGGCAGACACCGGGTTTACGGGATTATACGCCTGATTGATGAGAATCTGGATGAGCTTGCGAAGGAGCTTATGAAGGAGGAGCAGGACAATCTGGCGATCCTTGGCAGAATTGGTGAGATTGAGGGTTTGATTTTGGATATTTTTACGTGACAGACGAAATGGGGATTCATATGGCAGGATTTAAGGACATTATTGGACAGGAGCAGATCAAACAGCATTTATCGCAGGCTCTTTTGCAGGGCAGGATTTCGCATGCCTACATTATTAACGGTGAAAGGTTTTCGGGCAAGGAATTTATCGCGAACGTCTTCGCTACAGCGCTGCAATGTGAAAGCCGTGACGGATATGAACCATGTGGAGAGTGCCACTCCTGTAAACAGGCCCTCTCGATGAACCAGCCGGATATTATCAGGGTGACCCATGAGAAGCCCGCCTCTATCGGTGTGGACGATATCAGAGGTCAGGTTAATAATGATATTGCCGTGAAGCCCTATAGCTCTCCTCATAAGGTTTACATTATCCAGGAGGGCGAGAAGATGACGCTTCAGGCGCAGAATGCGCTTCTTAAGACACTGGAGGAGCCGCCTGCCTATGCGGTTATTCTCATCCTGACAACGGATCTCGATGCTCTTCTTCCGACGATACTCAGCCGCTGTGTCGTGCTTGATATGAAGCCGGTGGAAGACAAGCTTGTGAAAAAGTTCCTGATGGAGGAGCTTGAGATTCCGGATTATAAGGCAAATGTCTGCGCTGCCTTTGCGAGAGGCAATCTGGGAAAGGCCAAGCAGCTTGCAGTCAGCGAGGAGTTTGACCATGTGAAGGATGAGGCTGTCTCGATGCTTAAGTATGTGCGCGAGATGGAGCTTTATGAGATGGCGGCTGCCGTCAAGAAGATTAAGGAATATAAGATTGATATCGAGGATTACATGGACATTCTCGCGATCTGGTATCGTGATGTTTTGCTTTTTAAGGCTACAAATGATGCGAATCACTTGATATTCAAAGAGGAAATACAGTATATTAGAAGATGTGCAGATCACAGTGCGTATGAAGGAATTGAGAAGATCCTGAAGGCGCTTGATAAGGCGAAGAGCCGTCTGAGAGCGAATGTGAACTTCGAGCTCACGATGGAGCTTCTGCTTACAGTGATCAAAGAGAATTCGTGAGGTTGATAGATTATGGTAAAAGTAATAGGCGTGCGTTTCCGCACAGCAGGCAAGGTGTATTTTTTTGATCCGGGACAGCTCGAGATCAAACGCGGAGAGCATGTAATTGTAGAGACCGCCCGTGGAATTGAGTATGGGACGGTTGTTTCACCGGTAACAGAGCTGCCGGAGGAAAAGATTACCCAGCCCTTAAAGGGTGTGCTTCGTATCGCAACGCAACGTGATGACGAGCAGGAACGTCAGAATAAAGAGAAAGAAAGGGAAGCCTTCCGCATTTGTCTGGAGAAGATTCACAAGCATGAGCTGGATATGAAGCTGATAGATGCGGAGTATACCTTTGATAATAATAAGGTTCTTTTCTATTTCACAGCAGACGGCAGGATTGATTTCAGAGAGCTTGTCAAGGATTTGGCGGCTGTGTTCCGCACCAGAATCGAGCTTCGTCAGATTGGCGTGCGGGATGAGACCAAGATACTGGGAGGAATCGGCATTTGCGGAAGACCGCTCTGCTGCCATACGTATCTGTCCGAGTTTGCCCCTGTTTCGATTAAGATGGCAAAGGAACAGAATCTTTCCTTAAACCCGACAAAGATTTCCGGTGTCTGCGGCAGACTTATGTGCTGCCTAAAGAATGAGGAGGAAACCTACGAGGAGCTAAACCGCAGACTTCCTGGTGTAGGAGATGCGGTGACAATCGGAGATGACCTCAGAGGAGAGGTCCAAAGCGTGAATGTCCTTCGTCAGACAGTTAAGGTTTTGGTTGAAATCGGAGATGAGAAGGAGCTAAAGGAATATCGCGTCGATGAGCTTCAGTTCGTGAAGAAACGACATAAGAATAATAAGAATGACAAGCGGCTGGCTGACCAGGAGGAAAAGGAGCTTGAGCAGTTAGAGGAGCTTGAGAAGTTAGATGATCTTAACCGTCTTGAGGAATCCGAAAAACCGGTCAAGAATGAGCGTAAAAATCATTCTCATGGCAACCGCAATAGACAGGAGCTAAAGCAGAAGGAAGATCGTTCGGACAGGCAGGATCAGCCGGGCAGACCGGAGCAGACAGATAAACCGGAACGCGGACGCAGGCAGGGACGAGGCCAGAGACGTGATCGCGCAGACAGATCGGAGCACGCTGACAAACCGGAACATGCGGACAGACCGGAATCCTCCGACAGACCTGAGCGCCCTCGCAGAAATCGTTCAGACCGCAGAAATCGTCACCACCGTTCTGAAAAACGAGAGGATGAATCAAAAGGTGCAGACAATTGACCTGAAGGAAGGCGAACGCCTTGATGATTTGCAGAGAAATGGCTTCTCCCTGATTCAGAACCCGGGCAGGTTCTGCTTCGGAATGGATGCTGTACTGCTGTCAGGCTTTGCAAGGGCAAAGGAGGGGGCAAAGGTTCTTGACCTTGGCACCGGCACCGGCATCATACCGATTCTGATGGCTGCAAAGACGAAGGCACATCACCTGACCGGCTTGGAGATTCAGGAGGAGAGCGCGGACATGGCGAGGCGAAGCGTCCTTCTGAATCATTTAGAGGAAAAAATAGACATTGTAACAGGCGATATCAAGGAGGCTGCGGGATTGTTTGGCGCATCCTCCTTTGACGTGGTAACCTGTAATCCACCCTATATGATAGGCTGTCATGGGCTCACGAACCCGGAAGCACCCAAGGCGATTGCCAGGCATGAGCTTCTGTGTACCTTCGACGATGTCGTGGCAGCAGCGGGCAGGCTCTTGAAGCCGGGCGGGGATTTCTTCCTTGTGCACAGACCCTTCCGGCTCGTTGAGATTATGGTTAAGCTCCATGAAGCAGGACTTGAGCCCAAGAGAATGCGTTTGGTCTACCCCTACGCGGATAGAGAGCCGAACATGGTGCTGTTAGAGGCAAACCGGGGAGGCAAGCCCAGGCTGACCGTCGA
>CALZEZ010000019.1 GCA_945643825.1 uncultured Lachnospiraceae bacterium | reverse complement strand
CCTGTGGCTTTGTTGCACTTATGCTGAAGCTGTACCAGGTGAGGGCGGCATTGTCTGTCGGTATGACAATTGTGTTTCTGTGCGGTGCAATGGGCGGATTTATGATACATACCTTTCTGTGCATGATGCCCACTGTTTACCGGAAGATCGTGGCAAAGGCAGACTTTGCGTTAGCGGAGGAGGTCATCGAAGGACTGTTTCGCCAGATCTATGTTCCGTTTTATGTTTTGTACTCCATGCTGGTCATTGTACCGGCTGTGACTGTCATGATTTTGATTGCAACAGGAATCCTCGCACTGCCGCTTTGGTGCATTATCCTGAATCCGTTGGTGTTTCAGATTCTTGGACTGCTGCTTCGTGCAACCGGACTTAAGATATTCATCGACGCACCGAGCTGCTGTGCAGCAAGCCTTGGACTTGCAATGTATGGCATATTAGCCATCTTGTTAGTATAATGATTTTAGGGAGGGGTAGCTTTCTATGAATGTATTACACGATTTGTTTGAAAGGATGCAATGTGATGAGGAAAGCCGAAAGCAGATACGGGAGCAGGCAGGAATATTTTGCGCCGAGCTTTGCAGGGTGGATGAGGGAAAGTCAAAAAAGGTTACCATGCATACCACGGCAAAGATTTACCCTTGCATCGCTTTTTATAAGACCTATAGCGCTGTGACAGGGGACGCGGAGCAGGCATATGCCATAGTCGAGAAGTATTTTGCAGACAGGTGTGTGGTGATGGAGCGGAAGCTGCAGAAGCTGTGCAGGATTCCCGGAGTCTATCGACTTGTTCCCCGGCTGATGGCAGGTGTGATCCATAAAATCTTTGGAACAAAGTCAGGTTTTGAGATGACGGATCAGGAGACAACCTGGGAAAACTGTCATATTGATATGAGGGTTTGCCCTTATTTTGCCAAGTGCAAGGAGAACCAGTGCCCGGAACTGACGACTGCCTTCTGCAACTCTGATGATATCACCTATGGGCATCTTCATCCGAAGCTTTCCTGGGAGAGAACACAGACGCTTGGCAGAGGAGATGACTGCTGTAATTTCATTATGAGGATTAAACGCCACAATTTTTAACATAAATTCGCTCAAAATGTTATGCTTTGTTGGTAGAATAACTATGTGGGATTTATTATACTTTTGTTAAAAATAATAGCAAAGGTGGTATTTGTATGAGAAAAACCTACATAGATAACATCAGATGGATCACCATTGTATTGGTTGTGATTTATCATGTCATTTACATGTTTAACGGAGTTGAGACAGCCGGTGTGCTTGGAACTCCGGGCAAAGTACAGCTCCAGGATACCTATTTATACATTGTCTATCCCTGGTTCATGCTGTTGTTGTTCGTTGTCTCGGGCATGAGTGCGAGATTCTATCTCGATAAGCACACACATAAAGAATTTGT
Organism: uncultured Lachnospiraceae bacterium; assembly: GCA_945643825.1. Taxonomy (GTDB): domain Bacteria; phylum Bacillota; class Clostridia; order Lachnospirales; family Lachnospiraceae; genus UMGS2037. The sequence continues at coordinate 11,251 of CALZEZ010000019.1, read as the reverse complement.
GCGCTCTAAAACAAGAAAGCTTCTTGTTCCGAGTACCATAGGTCTGCTGGTATTCTGGTGGATTCTGGGTTACCTTAATCTGCAGCTTAGCGGTGCCTACGTCAATATGGCGGGTGCCGTACCAGGACCGATACTCTTTCTGATCATGGCGAGCAGTGGCACCGGACCGATGTGGTATATTCAGACGCTTTGGCTGCTTTGCCTGCTTCTTGTGCTGATAAGAAAGATTGAGAGAGATCGTTTCTACGAATTTTGTTCCAAAGCCAATATTTTCATTTTATTAGTACTTGTGCTCATAATCTGGGGTGGTGCGCAGCTTTTTAATACGCCGGTCATCATTGTGTATCGGTTTGGAATCTATGGTGCAGGCTTTTTCATCGGCTATTTTGTACTCTCTCACGAGGAAGTGATGGACAGACTTTCAAAATACTGGCTGCCGCTTCTTGTTGCGATGTTAGTGCTTTGTGTGGCCGAGGTTGTCTGCTTCTGGCAGAAGCCCTACGCGAGCCATGAGGTGTTGGATACACTGCTTTGCAATGTCTATGCGTGGATTGCGACGCTTGGAATTCTCGCTGCGATGAAGAAATGGGGCAATTTTGAAAATGCTTTCACCAAATGGATGACAAAGAAGTCCTGGGGAATTTATTTATTCCACTATCTGACACTTGCGGCTGGTGCCTGGCTCTTATCGCAGTATCTGCCGAACATGCCTGTTGTCGGTAGCTACATCGTAACCGGCATCTGCGCATTTGGCGGTGCACTTGTACTATATGAAGTAATCAGCCGTATCCCTGTTCTTAGATGGTGTATCTGCGGTATCGGAGGAAAGAAAAAATGAGATTCGCCGAAAATCTTTTAGAACTTAGAAAGCTTCATAATATGTCGCAGGAGGAGCTGGCTGAGAAGATCATGGTGTCCAGACAGACTCTGTCCAAATACGAAACCGGCGAATCCTTTCCGGATATTGAGAAGTGTAAGGCAATCGCTGACGTGTTTGGCGTGACAATGGACGATCTGGTCAATCACAAGAACGAGGATGATTATGGTATGGGAATTTCGCCGAAGGGAAAGCATATATTTGGAAAGGTTCGCGTGGGAGACAAAGGACAGATTGTAATTCCGGCAAAAGCCAGAAAGATTTTTGATATAAATCCGGGAGATGATCTGATTGTCATGGGGGATGAAGCGCAGGGGATTGCGATCATCAAGGAAAAAGAACTGGTAAACCTGCTTCAGGCAATCAGAGATGCCAAAGAATAAGACAGGATGCTTGACATGTCAGTCGGGCTATTCTATACTTCTTTTATCTTTATTTTAACGATGGTTAAAAGCACATAAGACAGAGATAGGAGAGGATACCTTTCAAAAAAGAGGAATGGATTAAGCAATATGCGTTGGAAAACGGAGCAGATGTCTGTGGAATCGGAGCGATAGAACGGTTTGAGAGCTTTCCGCAGAGCTTTGCTCCGACCGATATATGGAATAAATGTAAATCTGTTATTGCCTTTGGAATCGCATTGCCCAAAGGCTTATTTGATGTGGAAGCGAGACTGATTTACGCTCACTATAACGAATTAATCTGTACCGTGATGGACGAGCTTTTGTTAAAAACGGCAAAAAAGCTGGAGGAGACCTATAACTGCCACGCGGTGCCGATGCCGGCGGACGGACCCTATGAGTACTGGGATGCCGAGCGGATGCATGGAAAAGGACTTGTTTCAATGAAGCACGCGGCAGCGGCATGCGGACTGGGTGAGATCGGTAAGAGCACCCTACTGTTAAATGAAACCTATGGGAACAGACTGGTGCTTGGCATTCTGTTGACGGACTTAGAGCTTGAGTCAGATCCGCTCGTGACCGGAATCTGCATCAAAGGATGCACGAAGTGTATCGATAACTGTCCGGTTCATGCGATAACAGAGGATGGTGTGAATCAGAAGGCGTGCAGAACCAACACCTACGGGACGAATGCCCGCGGCTTTGGAACGGTAGACTGCAACCGCTGCAGAGCAATGTGTCCAAGGAATGGGCATTAGTAGTGCTTGGAGAGGAACGATGAAGAAAAGGCATATGGTAATTATTATTATTTGTGCTGTCATAGTGTTGGCAGTAATCGCATTTTTGATAATTCAGACGATAATAAAAAGACAGATGGCGAAGATTCCGGATATGTCGGCTGCAGACTGTCTGACCTATACCCTGCGGGGAAAGGCAGATGCTGTTATTTCGGTAGGAGTGATTCAGAATGGAGAGGCGACATGGAAGGTTTACGGGCAGGATGGGCGTGAGCTTCCGGACACGCTTTATCCCTATGAGATCGGTTCGCTCACAAAGACGATGACGGCGACTATGATCGCCCAGGCGGTCGAGGAGGGCAAAATCAATCTGTCGGATCCGCTGGATAAATATCTGAAGCTGCCGCATGACAAGAATTATCCGACGATACAGGATATTCTCACCCACACCTCCGGATTTCCTTCTTTTTATTATGAAAGTCCGATGACCGGCAATTTTTTTGCAGGGCGTAACAGCTTCTATGGTGTGACGGATGAGATGATGCTTAACAGACTGGGCAAGTGGAAACAGAAGAAGGAGGACAATCCCTGGAAATATTCCAATTTTGGCTATGCTGCGCTCGGGCTTGTGTTAGAAAATGTTTACAGTGAAGAGTATGCGGATCTTGCAGACAATTTTCTAAAAGAGCATCAGATGACCAATTCCCATATTTCGTCCGGCAGGGGAGAACTTCCCAACGGCTGGGACTGGAATCGGGACGATTCCTATCTTTCGGCAGGCGCTGTGGTTTCTGATATCGAGGATATGCTTCGCTATGCCTCTTACCAGTTGGATAATAAGGGAATCTTTGCGGATACCCACAAGGTATTAAAAAAAGTGAACGCTACGACGGACAACTATGCCCTGTTTGATATGCATGCGGATGCCATGGGTATGGCATGGATCCATGATGAAAAGAACGGATTTATCTGGCACAATGGAGGGACAAGCGATTATAACAGCTATCTGGGCTTTGCGCCTGAGACAAAAACGGCTGTGGTTGTTCTTTCCAACCTGTCACCGAACTACCGGATTCCGGCATCCGTTTACGGAATAAAATTGCTAAAGGAGCTGCAGTGATGCAATATGGGATGCCGACTTTGATTGAGAATAAAACACTTGCGCAGAATATCGCGCTGTGCAGGGAGCTTGGTCTTTCTTTTATCGAGTTAAACATGAATTTTCCGGAGTATCAGCTTGACAGGCTGGAAAGCTGGGAGGAGTTTTATCGTCTGGCAGAGGAGAGTGGTATCTATTACACGATCCACCTCGATGAAAATCTGAATATTGCTGATTTTAACCCACTCGTGCGGGAGGCATATTTAGAGACGGTGAGAAGAACCATTGAGGTAGCAAAGAAGCTTCTTCCTCTCAAGAATGCTTTCGGCAGGAAGGATCAGCCACTTACCATCAATATGCACATGCATCATGGCATCTATATCACGTTGCCGGATCGCAAGGTACAGATGTATGACAGGGACTTCCCGGTGTATCTGGATTATTTTAAGAAATTTCGGGAATCCTGCGAGAAATGGATCGGGGATGCAGATATCAGGATTGCGGTTGAGAATACAGAGGGCTTTCGTGATTATGAGAAAAAAGCTATCGAATATCTGCTTGAGAGTCCATGCTTTGTACTGACATGGGATATCGGACATTCCAAGGCAGCTGAGGAGAGGGATGTACCGTTTTTGTTGGCACATAAGGATTCTCTCAGGCATTTTCATATTCATGACGGGCGGGAAAACCCTCCCCAAAACCATCTGGCATTAGGCGATGGGGAGATAGATTTAGCCGGACGATTGGATTTGGCGAAAGCCTGCAATGCCCGGTGTGTTCTTGAAACCAAGACGATTGAAGCACTTAGAAAATCTGTAAAATGGTTAAAATAACTCTATACAAGAAAAGCCTAACAGTGTTAGAATTACGATAGCAGACACTGTTAGGCTTTTTATTTGAGGTGGACGACTATGCCAAGAGCGGGATTAACAAGACAGAAGGTGATTGAGAAAGCGGCACAGCTTGCCAATGAAAAAGGGTTAGCTTACGTGACGATTACCACATTGGCTGATTATCTGGGGATACGGAAACCATCCCTCTATTATCATGTCGAAAGTCTGGAGGAGGTCTTTGAGGAGCTTATGATTTATGGCTGGAAGCATGTTTCGGAGGAGATTATCCTTGAGCTTGCCGGTCTGGAGCCTCATAACGCACTTCGTGAATTTGGCTGGAAGTTCTATCGTTATGCCATAGGCAATCCCGGGGTGTTTGAGGCCATGCTTTGGTATAACAGATATGGGAAGGAAGAAATGGCAGAGGCTACAGAAGGACTCTACTGCTTCTGGTTTGATCAGACGGACAGACTGGGCATTACAAGGCAGATTGCAAACCATCTGCTTCGAACCTATCGAGCCTTTCTGGAGGGATTCATACTGTTAGAAATAAATCATTCCTTTGGGAATCCGATTTCAATCGAGGAAAGCTTTGCGGTGTCACTGGAAATTTTAATAAGGGGGATGGAGCAATATGAAAATACCGGAAATGAAAACGGAGAGACTTTGCATCAGAAAATATGAAGAAAGAGATTTTGAAGATTTGTATGAATATCTTTCTGATGAAGAAGTAGTACGATTCGAACCATATTTGCCGATGAGTCGGGAAGAGGTGAGAAAATGTCTGGAAGACAGAATTGCCTCAGATGAGTTTATGGCAGTAGAGGAGCTGGAAACCGGAAAGCTGATAGGAAATCTGTATCTTGGTGAGCGCTATGCGGAATCTGTCGAATTGGGCTATGTGTTCAATCGTTCCTTCTGGGGAAAAGGCTACGCATTCGAAGCCTGTGACTGCCTGTGCCAATATGCCGCCGAACAGGGTAAGCACAGAATCGAGGCAAACTGCGATCCGGAGAATCAGGCATCCTGGCATTTGCTTGAGCGACTGGGCTTTGTGCGGGAGGGCCATTTGCATAAGGATATTTATTTTAGAACCGATGCCGACGGCAAGCCGATCTGGAAGGATACCTATATCTATTCCAAGCTGTTGGACGCGTGACACGGATTGAAAGAAAGCGCATTCTGTGTTACCCTTATAGTAACAAATTAGGGTGGAGTAAATGGAAAAAACAAAAGAAAGACGTATTAGAAAACTGAGGAAGAAACGAATCTGGCCTTCGATCATAGGACTCTTTTTTATCTTAGGTATGATTATGATTGCAGTGTCCGGAGAGATGCTCACATTAATCAGCAATATTGTCAACCGGGAGCTCATGTATGGCTATCGACTGTCCGAGAAGGTTGCAAAAAGTGCGGAAGTAGTTTTGAAGGATGAAACGAAATCCCCGGAAGAGATGATGAAGCTTATCGAGTATATGATGGATGAGGTAAAAGCTGTCTGCATATTCGATGAAGATGGGGAACTTCTGTGGGCAAGCAGTGATAAGCAGCCGGATCCGAAGGAAGTGGTACAGGGAGTTATCTCGCTTTCGGGTAAAGAAATGGTTGTCGATGTGATGATACCGGCAGGCGAGGAGTTCTTCTCCTTTGGCGTAGATGGAGATTTACAGCTTCGTGAGAAATTTTTAAATCTGACTGACATTTCCAATATACGTATGGATGGCAGTCGGATGCTTGTCGACGAAGATGTCTGGTATATGCTTCCGGCGCAGGGAAAAACAGTCTGGGTAATGTGCAATCTGCGAATCTATGGACAGGATTTGCAGCTGGCGATCATAGGTATGTCCTTCCTGCCATTTGTGATTGCACTGTTTTCAATTTATTATTTGTGGTCAATGATTGGCATGATTGTCAGTCAGAAGAGAACCACAAAGATAATCTATACCGACATGATCACAGGTGGCGAGAACTGGCTTGCCTTTATCCGCAAGAGTACAAGAAAGATCAAGAAGGTACGCAAGCTTAAGAAAAAAAACAAACAGCTTGTTGTAGCGCATCTTCGCATGAAGAAATACAGAAGCTTCTGCACCTGCTTTGGCATTAGCCGTGGCGAGGAGCTGATTGAACGTATTTATTTGCTGTTAAAGAAGCATATTAAGAGAGGGGAAGTGTTCGCTCATTATGAAAAAGCGGATTTCGGTTTCCTATTAGTATGTCAGGATTCTGCTGATCTGACTGCGAGACTCATGAGAATACTAAGCAGTATTGAGCAGGCTTTCCCGGAGATCAAGCTTCAGCTCAGCTTTGGTGTCTGCTATGTGGAGAACCACCGCGATGATGTGGAGGAGCTATATAATAACGCAGTGCTGGCAAGAGAGCTGTGTGCTGAGGATAAGGACCCGCAGATCGGTTTCTTTGATATTGAGATGAGTAAACAGCGCCTGTGGGAGCAGAAGGTGGAGGCCGATATGGAGCGCGCTCTGGCGCAGCGGGAATTTCAGGTATATCTGCAGCCCAAGATCAGCACCGGAGATGAAACACTTGGCGGCGCGGAGGCACTGGTGCGCTGGATTCATCCTACCGAAGGCTTTGTCCCGCCGAATAAGTTTATCCCGATTTTTGAGCAAAACGGCTTTATCCTGAAGCTGGATGATTATATGCTACAGGAGGTAGCAATGCAGCAGGCCAAATGGATTGCAAAAGGACAGAAGGTGGTACCGATTTCGGTCAATGTCTCCCGCGCTCATTTTACAAGAGAGGATCTGGCAGAGCATATCTGTGAGATTGTCGACCGGTATCATGTTCCACATAATGTGATTGAGCTGGAATTGACGGAGAGTGCGTTCTTTGATGACAAGAAGGTGTTGCTTGCCACCGTGAAGAAGCTGCGTGATGCAGGCTTCCTGGTATCCATGGACGATTTTGGAGCCGGATATTCTTCACTTAATTCCCTAAAAGAGTTATCGCTTGATGTGCTGAAAATCGATGCTGATTTCTTCAGGGGAGCTGAATCACTTGACCGGGGTATGCTGATTGTCTCTGAGGTGATTGATCTTGCCAAGAAGTTAAATATGAAGATTGTGGCAGAAGGAATCGAGAGCAGGGAGCAGGTTGATTTCCTGACCGATCAGGAATGCGATATGATTCAGGGATACTTTTTCGCCAAACCGATGCCAATCAACGAATTTGAGAAAAAATATAATCAGAACAGTTGACAATTCAGGAACAAATGTGTATATTGATATTAGTAACTATTACTATTATTGACGAGGAATGATATGGTTAAGTATTCACGCCAACGGGAATGTATTCTGAAGAATCTGCAAGGCCGTAGGGATCACCCGACAGCCGATATGGTTTATGAGAGCGTTCGCATGGAACAACCCAATATTAGTTTAGGTACTGTATACAGGAATCTGGCACTCTTAGCAGAAAATGGTCAGATCCTGAAGATATCGACGGGAACCGGTCCGGATCATTTTGACGGATACACTAGTCCGCATGTTCATTTTGTCTGCAGACACTGTGGCAAAGTTATTGATATGGAAGAGATTCCCGCAATTAATCTGATTGATAAGACACCTGCGCATTTTGACGGAGTTATTGAGGGCTACGAATTACAGATTGTTGGAAAATGCGGAGCTTGTCTTTCAATAATATCACAATCATTAATTACACAATAATTCAGGAGGATTCTAAAATGGAAAAATGGGTATGTCCGGTATGTGGTTATGTTCACGAGGGTAATGAGGCTCCGGCAGAGTGTCCGGTATGTCACGTTAGTGGCGATAAGTTCAAAAAGGTAGAGGGAGAGCTTACCCTTGCTGCGGAGCATGAATTCGGCGTATATGCAAAAACCGTAAAGAACAACAGCGACATCAGCGAGGAAGATAAAAAGTATATTTTCGAGCAGTTAAAGGCAAACGTTGATGGTGAGTGCTCTGAGGTTGGTATGTATCTTTGCATCGCACGAGTGGCACATCGTGACGGCTATCCTGAGATCGGCTTATACTGGGAGAAGGCTGCTTATGAGGAAGCTGAGCATGCTGCAAAATTCGCAGAGCTGCTTGGCTCAGAGTTAGAAGGCAAGATGACAGATTCCACCAAGAAGAATCTGGCTTGGAGAGTAGACTGTGAGTTTGGTGCAACTGCAGGTAAATTTGACCTTGCGAAATGTGCAAAGAAGAATAATCTGGATGCAATCCATGACACTGTTCATGAGATGGCTAGAGATGAGGCTAGACACGGTAAGGCATTAAAGGGCTTGTTAGAGCGTTATTTTGGGTAATCAATTGATATGAATATTCTTGTACTTGGCGGAAGCTATTTCCTCGGAAAACATTTTGTTAATATGGCAGCGGATGAACATACGATTACGGTGTTCAACCGCGGTAACAGACCGGTTATGCTTCCGCAGGTCAGGAAAATTGTTGGAGACAGACACGATATCAGTGCGCTGAAAAGTCTCAGGGAACAACAGTTTGATGTTGTTGTAGACTTCTGCGCATATAACAAGAATGATATTGCGTCTGTCTTTTCCTATTTACAGAAGGGCTGTAGACAGTATATCTTCATCAGCACCTGTGATGTTTATGAGCATGGGAGCGGAAGGATGCTTGACGAAGCAGCTCCCTATGAGAGACGAAACTTTGCCGGAGAGGCCGGAGAGTACATTGCGGGTAAGGTTGCTTTGGAGGAAGAGCTGGCAGCATGTGCGAAAAGCTATGGCATGGCCTATACCTCTATTCGTCCGGCGTTTATTTACGGCCCGGACAATTATGCACCGCGGGAGTCGATGTATTTTCACTGGATTGCCCAGGCGGGGCAGATTCTTCATCCTATTGATGCAACGGGAGAGTTTCAGATGGTCTTTGTCGAGGATGTGGCAAGAGCCATTGATCAGGCTCTGTTAAATGAGGCGGCATATGATCAGGCATTTAATCTGGCACCATTTCCAATGACGACCTATGAGAGCTTTGCGGTTGCATTAGGAGAAAGTGTAGGAGATGCGTTTGAAAAGGTCCCGGTGACTCTCGAGACGATTGCGCAGAAGCAGATTCCGCTTCCCTTTCCGCTTACAAAAGAGGAATCGAACCGATATAATGGCGAAAAAGAGTTGACACTGATAGGAAGCTACACAAAGCTGACAGATGGCTTGCGATATACTGCAGATTATGAAATGAGAGAAAGGTAGGGTTGTTCATATGGAACAGAAGGTATTGAATCGATTAAGCTATGGATTATTTGTTTTAACTGCATCACAAGACGGCAAGGATAATGGATGTATCATCAATACGGCGGCACAGGTTGCATCCGATCCGCTGACGATCAGTGTGGCAGTCAATAAGGCAAACTTAACCTGCGACATGATTAAAGAGACGAAGAAGTTTACGATTTCGATTCTGAGTGAGGATGCAAAGTTTGACACCTTTAAGCGTTTCGGATTTCAGTCCGGCCGCGATGTGGATAAATTTGACGGATTTAGCGCCTGCAAACGGGCACAGAACGGAACGATGATTGTCACAGAGGGCACGAATGCATATATTTCAGTTGATGTGACGATGTATCTGGATTTGGGAAGTCATCTGCTGTTCATCGGAACGCCTACTGAAGGAGAGCTTTTAAGTGACGTACCGTCAGCGACCTATTCCTATTATCATTCTAACATTAAGCCGAAGCCACAGAAGGTCGGAGTAGCACCGGATGGCCAGACCGTATGGAGATGCGTGATCTGCGGCTATGAGTATGTTGGAGAGGAGCTGCCGGAAGACTTTATCTGTCCGATCTGTAAGCACCCCGCAAGCGACTTTGAGAAGGTTGTCAAGAAATAGACCAACGGATAGGAGTTTTTGAGCTTGAGAGCAATAGAAGAGATTTTGGCACAGGCCGATCAGCTTTTTGAGGAGAATGACGTGCAGGGTGTCGAGAAGCTGTATCTTGATGCACTTAAGGAAGCAGACGAGTGTGAAAGCGATGCGCAGAAGCTGCACCTATATAATGAATTGATCGGCTATTACAGACAGCTGTCAAAGAAGGAAAAGCTGCTTTGGGCGATAGATCAGGCACTTGCCACAGCGGGACATATGGGAATTGACGGAAGTGTTCCGTATGCGACCACTCTTTTGAATGCTGCGACAGGCTACCGCTCGATTGGCGAATTGGAGAAGGCCGCGCAGTATTATGAGGCCGTGGAAGCGATTTACCTTCAAAAGCTGCCACCAGACGATATGCTGTTTGCCAATCTGTTTAATAACCGGAGCCTTCTGTGTCAGGAACAGGGGGACTACGAGCAGGCTGAGGAATACCTGCTGAAAGCACTTGCTATCACAACCGAGAATAAAGCCGGGTTTGAGATTGCCGTGACATATGCGAACCTTGCAAACACAGCGGTGCTGGCAAAGCAGTTTGAGAGGGCAGCAGGCTATGCGAACGAGGCAATCGTCCGATTTGAGAAGCGAGGAACCTTTGACCCGCATTATTGTGCCGCGCTCTCGGCACTGGGAATGTGCTATTACAGTGAAGATCACCTGGAGCAGGCTGCCGATATTTTTGAGCGGGCAATGCAGATTCTCGAGAAGTGCGTTGGAAGAAATGCTCAGTATGAGAAGATGAAAGCGAATCGGGATATGTGTAAACAAACAAAGCAAATCAAGGGCGTAGAGCTTTGCAGAAAGTATTATGAGACATATGGACGCCCAATGATAGAGGAACGGTTTGCTCCGTATCAGAGTAGAATTGCAGTCGGTCTCGTCGGAGAGGGATCGGACTGCTTTGGATATGATGATGCTGTTTCGAGGGATCATGACTGGGGACCGGGTTTCTGCATGTGGGTCACGGATGAAACCTACGAAGCAATCGGAGAAGAGCTGGAGCAGGCATATGAGGCGCTTCCGGAGGAATTCATGGGCTTTCACAGGAGTCCGGTGGTTCAGGGTCGGGGGCGCCGTGGGGTGCGAAGGATTTCGGACTTTTACCGGAACCTGCTTGGCACGGACTGCTATGAACAGATGAATTGGGCAAATGTGGAGGATTATGCGCTGGCAGCAGCGACGAACGGAGAAGTCTTTGTCGATGAGGAGGGCGTATTCTCAGCATTTCGCGAGAAGCTAAAGAATGGCTACCCCGAACCAATTCTTTATAGGAAGCTCGCAGAGGATGTGGCGAAGCTGTCCCAGACAGGGCAGTACAATTATGCGCGCATGCTTGAGCGAGGAGATACCCTCACGGCAGACCGGATGCTCAGTGAGTGCATGGGGCACATCATGCGGCTGGCGCATCATATGAACAATCAATATCCACCACAT
>CALZEZ010000018.1 GCA_945643825.1 uncultured Lachnospiraceae bacterium | reverse complement strand
TGAAGACCCCAATAAGGTTTTCTATATTGGTTTTCGGACCCCTCCGAAGGACTCTACCGGAGTGGCACATATTGTAGAGCATACAGTACTTTGCGGATCCAGGAAATTTCCTGTGAAGGATCCGTTTATTGAGCTGGCAAAAGGATCCCTTAATACCTTTTTAAACGCCATGACCTATCCGGATAAAACTGTGTACCCGGTTGCAAGCTGTAATGACAAGGACTTTCAAAATCTGATGGATGTATATCTGGATGCGGTTCTCCATCCGAATATTTATAACGAGGAGAAAATCTTCCGCCAGGAGGGCTGGCATTATGAGCTTGAAACTCCAGAGGATGAACTGACATATAATGGTGTTGTTTATAATGAGATGAAGGGGGCATTCTCATCACCGGATGATGTGTTGGATCGGGAGGTTATGAATTCTCTTTATCCGGATACGATCTATGCACTTGAGTCGGGCGGTGATCCGGATGTCATTCCGGAGCTTACCTATGAGGCTTATCTGGATTTTCATCGCAAATATTATCATCCGAGCAACAGCTACATCTATCTGTATGGTGACATGGATATGGCAGAGAAGCTGGAATTCATTGATAGAGAGTATCTGTCTGCCTATGACTATTTGCAGGTGGATTCCAGGATTGAAAAGCAAAAGCCGTTTGCGCAGAATGTGAAATGTCGAAAAACATATTCTGTTCTGGAGTCGGAAACGGACGAAAATGCAACCTATCTGACCTACAATATGGTTATGGGAGATAGTCTTGATCCCAAGCTGTACCTTGCGATACAGGTTTTGGATTACGCCCTGTGCTCTGCACCGGGTGCACCGCTAAAGCAGGCGTTGATTGATCGTGGAATCGGCGATGATGTCTATAGCGATTATGAAAATGGGATTTGCCAGCCGTTTTTTTCTGTTGTTGCCAAGAACGCGAGGGAGACGCAGGAAGAGGAATTTATTGCAACGATACGTGAGGTGCTGCAGCAACAGGTTGCAAATGGAATTGACCCCAAAGCACTTTATGCAGGCATCAATCATTTTGAGTTCAAGTACCGGGAAGCAGATTTTGGTTCTTATCCGGCAGGACTTATGTATGGTTTACAGATGCTTGATAGCTGGCTTTATGACGAATCAGCTCCGTTTATCCATGTGGAAGCAAATAGAACCTTTACAGCATTGCGAAAGCTGGCGAAGGAACGCTATTTTGAAGAGCTGATTCAAAGGTATTTATTGGATAACAAGCATGGCAGTATCGTTGTCCTTGCGCCGGAGAAGGGTAAGACGGCAAGAAAGGAAAAGGAACTGGCACAGAGATTGGCAGAGTATAAGGCATCCCTAACAGAGGAGGAGATCCATCGTATTGTTGCGAATACCAAGGCTCTACGGGAATACCAGGAAAGTGAGGACAGTCCGGAAGCATTGGCTACTATTCCGGTTTTGCGCAGAGAGGATATCGCGACAGAGGCAAAACCTTATGTTAATGAGCTTCGAGAGAGCAAGGAATCAAGAATTCTCTTTCATGAGATTGAAACGAAGGGAATCGGGTATGTTCGGTTGATTTTCAGTCTGAATGACTTGACCCCTGAGGACTATCCGTATGTGGGTATCCTGAAAAATATTCTGGGACTTGTCAATACGCAGAATTATTCCTATGCAGAGTTGAATAATGAGATTAATATTCAGACCGGTGGATTAGGAGTAGTCGTAAATAGCTATGTAGATACGGAGAAGGCAGGGCAGTGTACCAACACATTGGAGATCAAGTGCAAGGCATTCTATGATCATATGGAACAGGCTTTCGATGGAGGAACTGATTCTGCATTCTAAATACTCAGATGAAAAGCGTTTGCATGAGCTTCTTCAGGAGATGCGTTCGAGGGGGCAGGAGACCATGATGGCCGCAGGCCATGTGACTGCTGTAAACCGTGCCTTTTCCTATTTTTCCAAGACTGGTAAGTTCCATGACACAATGGCAGGAATCGAGCATTATCGTCTTGTGGATGAACTCTGCAAGGAATATGAGGTCAGGAAGCAGGGTCTTATTGCTAAAATGATTGCGCTTGAGGAGAAGATTTTCTGCAAAGACAATCTGTTTGTGGATTTCACCGCAGCGCAGGAGGGGTACGAAAGGCTTCCCGAGCTTGTTGATCATCTTGCGGATAAGCTTTATGCTTCGGAAGGCCGGAGTAGTGACTATCAGCCTGTGCTAGAAAAGAAAAATGAAGGGTTTTTGTCATCCGCGCAGATTCAGTATGTCTGTCGTGCCGGAAATTATAAGGATAAAGGTCTGGAGTATACAGGAGCACTAAGAGCACTTCGTGTACTTTTAGGATATGATTATCTATGGAATCAGGTTCGTGTAAAGGGTGGTGCATATGGATGTATGTGCGCATTTGCCAAGAGCGGAGAAAGCTATTTCGTGTCCTATCGTGATCCCAATCTGGAGAAGACGATCGACGCATATGAACATGCTGCAGAGTACGTGAGACATTTCGAAGCAGACGAGAGAACACTTACACAGTTCATTATCGGTGCCGTTTCTGAGCTGGATACGCCGATGAATCCGGCTGCGCTGGGAACATATTCACTGAATGGCTATATGACAAACTGGAGCTTTGAAAAGGTACAGAAGGAACGAGATGAGCTCCTTCATGTGACAACAAGGGATCTGCAAGAAACGGCTGATTATATTGATGCATTTATGCAGGAGGATTATCTGTGCGTAGTGGGAAATGAGGGTAAGATAAAGGGTGCATCCCAACTATTTCAACAGACAGAAAATTTATTCTAAGAGGAGGATGGCAATATGAAACGCATTTTAATAACAGTAAGCATGGTTGCAGTAATCTGGGGAGTGTTTCTTACAGGATGTGGAAGCTCATCAGACTATGCTTCCAGTGAGGCGATGAGTTATGAGTCCGCAGTAGAAACGAATTACGACACAAAGGCGGAGCTTGGTATGGCAATGGAGGATGCCGCCTATGAGGAAGAGTATGATATGGCACCAGAAGAGCAGGCGGAGCTTGGCAGTGTAGACAGAAAGCTTGTTCGGAATGTGAATCTTTCTGTTGAAACGGAGGGCTTCGATGCGCTGCTTGTTTCGTTGGAGGGTAAGGTTTCTGAGTTAGGCGGTTATATTGAGCAGATGAATATAAACAATGGTAGCAGCTACTATCGAACCGGCTCCTATCGTAATGCATCAATTACGGCAAGAATACCTGCAGATAAGCTGGATTCCTTTCTTGAATCGGTTGCGCTGAACAGCAATATCACCTATCGCGGAGAACATGTGCAGGATGTCACCTTACAGTACGTGGACGTTCAAAGCCATCTGGAGGCATTGCGTGCGCAGCAGACAAGATTGCTGGAGCTTGTGGAACAGGCCGAAACAGTAGAGGAGCTTGTTTTCCTTGAAGGGGAGTTGACGGATGTCCGCTATCAGATACAAAGTCTGGAGTCGAGTCTAAGAACCATGAATAATCAGGTGAGCTATGCAACCGTGGAGATGGATATTGAAGAGGTGACAACCTATACACCGGTTGTAGAGGTAAAGAAGACAGCAGGACAACGTATAAAAGAGGGATTTGTACATAGCTGTCAGAGTCTGGGTGAGGGAATCAGTGAATTTTTCATTTCCTTTGTGATAATACTTCCTTATCTGGTATTATGGGGTGTTATTCTTTTCCTTGTTATATTTGTGATTCGCAAGTGTTCTAAGCGTCATAAAAAGCGTGTGCAGGCGATGTACCAGCAGCCATATGTTCCGACAGTGTTAAAGGTTCCCAATCAGATGAACCAGCCACAGCCGCAGCCGCAGGATCAAAGGGAGGAAAACCATGACACAGGCAACATGTAAAAGCGGGTTTGTGACGCTGATCGGAAGACCCAATGTAGGGAAATCCACGTTGATGAACAGTATCATTGGACAGAAAATTGCGATTACATCCAATAAGCCACAGACGACGAGAAATCGTATTCAGACAGTATATACCTGTGAACAGGGACAGATTATATTTTTGGATACCCCCGGAATTCATAAGGCAAAGAATAAACTTGGTGATTATATGGTGAATTGTGCACAGAAGACAATTAGTGAAGTCGATGTGGTATTATGGCTTGTGGAACCTTCTACGTTTATCGGAGCAGGAGAGCAGCATATTATTGAACAGCTAAAGAAGTGCAATACGCCTGTCATTCTGGTTATCAACAAAATTGATACAGTTAAGAAGGAAGAGATACTTACCTTCATTGATGCGTATCGAAGTCAGATGGATTTTGCCGAGATTGTGCCGGTTTCTGCTTTAAAGAAAACCAATACGCAGGATTTGATCCAGACCATTTTCCACTATCTTCCGTATGGTCCGATGTTTTATGATGAAGACACGATTACGGATCAGCCTGAGAGACAGATCGTGGCTGAATTGATCCGGGAGAAGGCATTGCGCAGCCTGGATGAAGAAGTTCCGCATGGCATTGCAGTATGTATTGATGCCATGAAGGTTACGAAAAAAATGGCAAATATTGATGCAACCATCATTTGTGAGAGGGATTCGCATAAGGGCATCATCATCGGAAAGCAGGGAAGTATGCTGAAAAAAATCGGCACTGCGGCGAGGAGGGATATTGAAAACCTGCTGCAGATGCCGGTAAACCTCAAGCTTTGGGTAAAAGTAAAGAAGGATTGGCGGGACAGTGACTATTTATTAAAGAATTACGGATACTCCGGGAAAGATTTGGAAATGTAAGAAACAAGAATAAATCAGGTAAATGTGCAAACCCTAATGTTAGAAAACGAGAAAACGTTTGAACGGAGGAGATACACATGGAGGATACCTGGGAGCATTTTTATAGAACCGGAAGGGTTGAGGATTATTTAAAATATCGGGCATCCGTCAAAGAAGAATGCCCGGAGAGAGTAGAAGAAAGCGATGCAGGATTTCGTTTCGATAACAGGAATGATACTAAAGTCGGCACCTGTCGGGGAATATGACAGACGGGTGGTAATACTGACAAAGGAGCGAGGAAAAATTACAGCCTTTGTGAAAGGAGCCAGAAGGCAGAATTCGCGTTTTATGGCATCGACGGACATTTTCTGCTTTGGGGAGTACAAGCTTTATCCAGGACGGGACGCTTATAATGTGTCTGATGCAGTGGTTCGCAATTATTTTGAAGAACTTCGAAAAGATTTTGAAGGAGCCTATTATGGAATGTATTTTCTGGAAATAGCTGATTACTACGCCAGAGAGAATACCGATGAAAGAGAGATGCTGAAGCTTTTGTATCAGTCCCTACGAGCGCTGGGGGCAAAAAGTCTGGATAACAGGCTGGTGCGGTACATATTTGAGTGTAAAACCATTGTCGTTAACGGAGAATTTCCGGGAATCAGGAAAGAGGAACAATATTCTGAGGGGCTGCAGTATACCATTTCGTATATTGTGAATACGCCGATTGAGCGTTTGTATACGTTCCGGGTCTCCGAGGAAATTCTGGGAGAGCTTCAGCAGTTTGCGCAGAAGCTGAGGAGACAGTTCCTGAATGCGCCTTTCAAAAGTCTTGAAATTTTGGAATCGCTTGTTGAAAAACAATAGTAAGTACACTATAATAGAAAGGCATGTAAATGAGCAGAGGTTTTTTATGAAAAGATTTGTGAAGTCCGGCTCTGTGATTCTTGTCTTGATGTTGATTGTTTCGTTATGTGGCTGTGGCAGTAATGTCGGCGGTAAAGAATACGAACAGACAACAATTTCAATCAATAAGGATGGCAGTGTGACCGGGGTTGAGGTTGATGAATTTGAATCCTCACAATATGAATTGGATGAGCTGAGAGCCATGACGGAGGATGCAATCAAAGTGTATAATCCGTCAGGGGAAAAGAAGGTTACGTTACAGAGTCTTACACAGAAGGAAAAGCAGGTCAGGATGGTTATGCATTATCAGTCTGTGCAGGATTATGTTGATTTTAATATGCCGTTGACGCATTCGATCAATTTATTTTATGGAACCATTGAGGAAGCAAAGAAAGCGGGATACCTGTTCAAAGAAGCTTTTATTTCGGTTAAAGATGGAAGTACACTTGACAGAACCGAAATCGGAGCGTTAGGCGACCATAAGGTTGTGATTACCTCAGAGAGAGTTCGTCTCAGTGTTCCCTCCAAAATTGTTTACACCTCTTCCGGTGTGGAGGTTTTGGAGAATAAAAAGGAAGCAGATTTGGTTGGAACAGAGGAAGAATTATTTTATATTGTATTAAAATAAAAAATGGAATAAATGGAAGGACAAGTACACGATATGGAAAAGACGATGGACAAAATTGTAGCACTGGCTAAAGCAAGAGGATTTGTTTATCCCGGGTCTGAAATCTATGGCGGACTTGCAAACACTTGGGATTATGGTAATCTGGGGGTTGAGCTGAAGAACAATGTAAAAAAGGCATGGTGGCAGAAGTTTGTACAGGAATCTCCGTACAATGTCGGTGTTGACTGTGCAATATTAATGAACCCGCAGACATGGGTTGCATCCGGTCATCTAGGCGGTTTTTCCGATCCTCTAATGGATTGTAAGGAATGTCATGAGAGATTTCGTGCTGATAAACTGATTGAAGATTATGCGGAGGCAAATCAGATTGCATTGGAGAAGCCGATTGACGCTTATTCACAGGAAGAGATGAAGAACTTCATAGAAGAGCATCAGATTCCATGTCCAACCTGCGGCAAACATAATTTTACCGATATCCGGCAATTCAATCTTATGTTTAAGACATTTCAGGGAGTAACCGAGGATGCCAAGAACACGGTATACTTAAGACCCGAAACAGCACAGGGTATTTTTGTGAATTTCAAGAACGTGCAGAGAACCTCACGCAAGAAGGTACCCTTCGGTATTGGTCAGATTGGCAAATCCTTCCGAAATGAGATTACACCCGGAAACTTTACCTTCCGTACCAGAGAGTTCGAGCAGATGGAGTTAGAGTTTTTCTGTAAGCCCGGAACAGATCTGGAATGGTTCCAGTATTGGAGAGGCTTTTGCCGTGATTGGCTGTTGAGCCTCGGAATAAAAGAGGATGAGATGCGTCTTCGCGATCATGCACCGGAGGAGCTCTGCTTCTATTCAAAGGGAACGACGGATATTGAGTTCAAATTCCCGTTTGGCTGGGGAGAGCTTTGGGGAATTGCAGATCGAACAGATTACGATCTGACCCAGCATCAGAACACCTCCGGAGAGGATATGTCCTATTTTGATGATGAGTCGAAGGAGAAGTACATTCCTTATGTTATTGAACCCTCACTGGGAGCAGATCGTGTGGTGCTGGCGTTCCTTTGTGCAGCCTATGATGAGGAAGAGCTTGGTGAAGGGGATGTGCGCACAGTATTACATTTTCATCCGGCACTTGCTCCGGTTAAAATCGGGGTACTTCCTTTGTCCAAGAAGCTGAATGAGGGGGCTGAGAAGATCTTCATTGAGCTTTCTAAGAAATATAACTGTGAATTTGATGATAGAGGTAATATCGGTAAGAGATATCGTCGTCAGGACGAAATTGGCACACCGTTCTGTATTACCTATGATTTCGAATCAGAGAATGATCATTGCGTAACCGTTCGTTTTCGTGATTCCATGGAGCAGGAGCGAATTGCGATTGACCAGTTAGATGCTTATTTTGCTGATAAGTTTACTTTCTAATAATATTATTAATTCAATAGGGGTTGAAAAATGCGTAAGATTACATCCAAAGAATTAAGAAAAGAATGGATTAAATTCTATACCGCTAGAGGACATGTGGATTGCGGAGCGGTTTCTCTTGTCTCAGACGGTTCAACAGGTGCTATGTTTAATGTAGCAGGAATGCAGCCTATCATGCCTTATCTTCTTGGCAAGAAGCATCCTCTCGGAACAAGACTTTGTAACGTTCAGGGGTGTGTTCGCACAAACGATATTGATGGAATCGGTGATAAGAGTCACCTTTCTTTCTTTGAAATGATGGGCTCCTGGAGTCTTGGAGATTATTTTAAAAAGGAAAGATGTCAATGGAGCTATGAGCTTCTTACAGAAGTATTCCAGTTTGACAGAGACCATCTGGCGGCAACCGTGTTTGCCGGAGATGAGAATGCACCCAGAGATGAGGAGGGCGCAAAATACAGGATAGAGTCGGGCTTTAAGCCGGAGAATGTCTTTTATCTTCCCGCAGAGGATAACTGGTGGGGACTTGAGTACGGTCCTTGCGGTCCTGACTCGGAAATGTTCTATGTGGCGGATGTTCCTCCTTGCGGACCTGATTGTAAGCCGGGCTGTCATTGCGGGAAATATACGGAAGTCGGAAATGATGTTTTCATGCAGTATGAGAAGCATCAGGATGGTCATTTAACACCTCTCGAGAAGAAAAATGTTGATACTGGGTGGGGACTTGAAAGAAATCTTGCTTTCCTAAACGGTATTGATGATGTATATCGGACGGATTTGTTTGCTCCTGTGATTGCTTCTATTGAAGCTGCTTCTGGTATTAAATACGAGGCTGATGAAAAATCTACAAAGTCAATGAGAATCATTGCAGATCACCTTCGTACCAGTGTAATGCTGATTGGTGATGAAGCAAAGCTTCTTCCATCCAATGCCGGTCCGGGATATGTACTTAGAAGACTGATACGTCGTGCAATCCGGCATGCCAGAAACCTTTCCTTAAAGACAGAGGATATGCTAAAGATTGCAGGTATATACATTGATGAAGTTTACAATGACAGTTATCCTTTGCTTGCCGAAAACAGAGACTTTATTCTTAGCGAACTGGAAAAGGAAATAAATCGTTTTGAAGCCACCATTGAGAATGGGTTAAAGGAATATAAGAAGATCATAGAGGCAAAGAAGGCAGAAAATGCGGCTGTCATTGATGGAAAGAGTGCCTTCAAGCTATATGATACATTTGGTTTTCCTCTTGAGCTTACTGTAGAAATGTCTGAAGAGGAAGGCTTAAAGGTAGATGAGGAAGCATTCAAAAAGTGCATGGAGGAAGCAAAAGAGCTTGCTCGTGAGAATGCAAGCTTTTCGCAGAAAGCAACTAGTGTAGATCTCTTTGAGGCACTTGATGCCTCTGTCACAAGTGAGTTTGTCGGATATGACAAGCTTGAGCTTGAAGATAAGCTTGTTTCCGTGGCTAATAATGAAACAATGGTTTCTTCATTAAGTCAGGGTGAAGAGGGAACCATTATCACAGAGAAGACTCCTTTTTATGCTACTATGGGTGGACAGAAGGGGGATGTCGGATCAATTGAAACTCCAACAGGTTTGTTTGTTGTCGAAGAGACAGTAAAGCTTCCGGGAGGAAGAATTGGTCATATGGGACATGTAGAAAGTGGTACGATTCATGCTTCTGACAATGCCAAATTGAGAGTATGTGCAGAGAATCGTGCAAAAACCTGTAGAAACCATTCGGCAACGCACCTTTTACAGGCTGCTCTTCAGGAAATTCTTGGAGATCATGTAGAACAGGCAGGGTCTTATCAGGATCCGGATAGAACACGTTTTGACTTCAGCCATGGTCAGGCGATGACTAAGGACGAGCTTGCAAGGGTTGAAGCTTCTGTTAACAGAATGAGTGCAGCCGATGTTGCGGTTTCAACCGAGGTAATGACGATTGAAGATGCAAAAAAGAGTGGCGCTATGGCTCTTTTTGGTGAGAAATATGGAGAAACCGTTCGTGTTGTTTCTATGGGAGATTTTTCAAAGGAGCTATGCGGTGGTACACACGTATCTCATACCGGCGATATTGCAAATTTCAAGATTCTTTCCGAATCGGGAGTTGCGGCTGGCACGAGGCGTATTGAAGCAATCACCGGTGCAAATGTAATAGAGTATTACAAGAATGTTGAAAATGAACTTAACGCAGCAGCTGCAATGGCCAAGGCACAGCCTGCAGACCTTTCTTCAAAGATTTCTTCTATGCAAGCTGAGATTAAGGCACTTAGAGCAGAGCTGGAGTCCATGAAAGCAAAGGCGGCAAAGGAAGCAGTTGGTGATGTTCTTTCCAGTGTTAAAGAGGTTGCAGGGATTAAGCTTCTTGCCACTTCTGTTCCCGGAGTAGATATGAATGGACTGCGTGATCTTGCTGATTCCCTTTGTGATAAGATAGGCGGTGGAGTTGTTGTTCTTGCCTCGGAAGCAGACGGGAAGGTAAATCTTGTTGCAAAAGCTTCGGATGATGCAATGAAGAGTGGTGCCCATGCAGGTAATCTCATCAAGGCAATTGCCGGGCTTGTTGGAGGCGGCGGAGGCGGACGTCCGAATATGGCGCAGGCGGGTGGAAAGAATCCGCAAGGCATTTCAGACGCAATTGCTGAAGTAGCAAAGGTTTTGGAGAGTCAAATTAAATAGACATAAAAAAAGTTCTCTTCCATGCGGAAGGGAACTTTTTTGTATAAAAGGTTTTTTAGTGCATTTCGGGCAACCAGACACGCATCTGATTAAGGCCTCTATTACCCCATGCATAATAGGGAATCGCACAAATGGTACATTCTGTTGCTGTGGGGCGGCTTGTGGAATAAAGACAATCCTCCTCGAAGCTTAGCCGATAGCCGGGAACCTGAATTCGACAGATGCCATAGAGATCGTCTGCCTGATAATCCTTAATGACAGGTGCTTTATCTGTGTTTATTCGCAGAGAGAGAACATCATTGTCATTATCAACTCCCTCAACACAATATACCAGGGGACCGCGTTTCACGGCTACGAGACCGCTGTCCGAGGCAACCTGAAGATTGGCATAGACATAGCTTACCTGCATATCCAGCGTCAGTGTTATGGAATCGTTTGAATCAAAATATCCGGATATATACAGATAACCATCCTTATAGCTGATTTCCTTTGCAGAGGTTGCACTGGAAACCTCAATGGAGTCGACGGAATCTTTGCTCCAGGAAGGGATTCGGATGGCAAAGGTCAGTTTCCGGGAGCTCTCTGCTTCAAAGGTATAGTGAACCTTGTCGGAATACGGATAGCCGGTTTCTGTGTGAACGGAGATCCCCTTGTCGGGGCAGGCGTATGAACCGCCAATAAAAAGGTGAGAGTATATGGTATCTGAGGTTTCCTCCCAAGCATACTCAGCAAGAGAACCCAGAAGTCTTGCAACATTCGGAGGACAGCAGGCGCAGCCAAACCACTTGGGTCTCTCTGGAAGGTCGTGCTTGTGCGTTTTTATTTCACCGGATATGCCGGGGATGACTTCGAGCGGATTAACATAGAAGAAACGCTGACCATCCAACTGCATACCGGCAAGGACGGTATTGTATAGTGCCTGTTCCATGACATCGGCGTACTCCCCTTTTTTCTCCAGATGCAGCATGCGGGAGGCAAAGAAGATCAGACCGATAGAAGCGCATGTCTCTGCATAGACAGTATCATTAGGGAGGTTATAATCCGTGGTAAAGGCTTCTCCCTGATTGGTTGCACCGATTCCTCCGGTGATATACATTTGTCTGTTTGTAATGTTTTTCCAAAGGGCCTGGCAAGCGCTTAATAGAGCAGAGTCCCTGGTTTTTGCAGCTACGTCAGCCATTCCACTGTAGAGATATACAGCGCGAACTGCATGGCCGGTGGCTTGAGTGAGATCACGAAGCGGCATATTATTCTGGGCATATTCTTTGTCAAAGGGATCCATACCCCACACTTTAAAGGGTTTTGTTTTGCATTCTTTATCGAAATATTCAGGATCTACGCCTCTAACATCAATGAAATGCTTTGCTAATTCAAAGTAGCGCTCATCATGTGTTACTTCATATAGACGGACTAAAGCAAGCTCAATTTCAGGATGTCCGGGATATCCCGGTGCTTTCTCAATGATAAAGTGGTTATAAATATGGTCAGCCATTTTGCACATAATGTCTAATAGAGAGCGCTTCCCGGTACACTCGTAATAGGCTACGGCTGCTTCTATCATATGACCGGCACAGTACAGCTCGTGTGCTTCCATTAGATTGGTCCATTCTCTTCCAGGTTCCTTTACCGTGAAATAAGTATTCAGATAACCATCCTCACGCTGTGCCTGTCCGATCAGATCAATCAGCTCATCCATTCTTTTTTCCAACGCGGGATCTGGCTTTAGAAGCAGGGAATAGGATGCGGCCTCCAACCATTTTGCCACATCACTGTCCTGAAAAACCATGCCGTAGAATTCTCCATTGCAGGAGCCGGATTTCAGCACCTGGGCAGCCTGCCGGAAGTTTTCTACCGCATGACTCTTTTCTGCGTCGGGTATTCTGTCTAACAGTGCATTTTCCTGATAGGGTATGACGGAATCTGTGATCAGTTTCTCATAACGTCCCCAGAAAGTATCGTTGATTTTCACTCGTTTCAGGTTGTTCATAGGACACCTCCATAATTGTATCTTTTTGCATAACATAGCAGAGTTTTATGACATATGAAAGGTAAAAATGGGTAGAAAAAAATGCAAAAAGTTATTATAATAGATAAAAAATTACTTTTTGAAGGTTATTATGACTATGAAAACATATGAGATACTATCCGACAGACCTGTGAGCTTTGCCAGAACAGGTAAATTTGAAGCCTTAAATGAAGCATGGAAGCATGAGGATTATCCGTTAGAGGACTATGAGCTGATAGTCGTGATACGGGATGTACTGTATTTGCAATATGATCAGAAAAGGTATGTTGTGAATGAGGGGGAGATGCTGCTTCTTCCACCGACAGTGGTATTAAGTAATCGTAGGATTGGATATAAGGCAAGTAAATGTTCTTTTTATTGGATGCATTTCTCACCAAAGGGTGAAATAGGTACTGATAAGACGGAGAAGCTGATTCTGCCTGAGAGCATGAAGCTATTACAGCCGGAGAGGGTGGCCATTTTGTTAAGGCAGCTACAGGATGGGCTGCGAAATGGTTATGATGCCAATTGCATGGACTATTTTTAAATGAG
>CALZEZ010000017.1 GCA_945643825.1 uncultured Lachnospiraceae bacterium | reverse complement strand
TGCCCCGGCGCTTCCACCTGGTAATTCTTCTCATATCCCATGGCGACAAGCTTTGCGGCGACCTCATCCTCCCTGATCTCCCCGCCTCTTGAAATCGTAACCGTGTAATCCAGGTACGTTTCGAGCGGGATCTGTGGTGTCATCAGCGCATCAAAGGTGGTAACCACTGTTACGGGACTGCCATCAAGCAGTCTGCGAAGCACCTTCATTCTCTGCGTTACCAGCTCATTACCGTGGATATCTGCCTGATAGAAGATCAGATCCCTGGCCGGAAAGGTCATGACATTCCGCTCATAGAAGGAGAATTCCTCCGCAATCTCCCGTACCCTTTTATCACTATAGGTCACAAGCAGCTTATTGCGAAAGCCCTCACCAAGTCCATGCATCATATGAAGCTTCTGAGAATCCGTACAGCCGGAGAGAGAAAGACAGACTCCCTTCCCCTCCCTTGCAGCCTTCTGCAGACTGCCTAACATTGTGTCAAATTCCGCCAGCTCTTTTAGTGGCTGTGTCAATACACGCATATCTACTCCCTTTAACCATTAAACCGATTCATCGCCTGATCGGCACCATCCTGCATTATCACTGCAACGGCCTGCATCGCCTTCTCCACGCTCTCATCCATCACCGTGCGCTCTTCCTTGTCAAAATGCCCTAACACATAATCTGCCAGGTCAAACTGGGCGGGTTTTTCACCAACTCCCACTCTGACTCTCTGAAACTCATCATGTCCCAGATGAAGGATAATATTCTTAAGCCCGTTGTGTCCTCCTGCGCTCCCCTTTTTGCGGATGCGAAGCTTCCCCACTGCCAGACTGATGTCGTCGGATATTACAATAAGCTCCTGCTTCGGATCTATCTTATAATAATCTATGAGTGCACGTACACTTTCTCCACTCAGATTCATGTAGGTCTGCGGTTTCACGAGCAGGACACGGTTTCCCTCAAAAACGCCTCTTCCGGTTAACGCTCTGCATTCCTTCCCTTTCACGGCAATTCCTGCCTTGTCTGCAATTGCGTCAATCACCTCAAAGCCAATATTATGACGGGTGTTGCCATATTCCCTGCCAGGATTACCTAACCCAACAATCATATACATGGTTCTGTTCCTTTCTTTCACAAATACTCTTATCATTGTACCGATTTGGCGCAAAAAAAACAAGCCGTCTCATGGAATCCATGAGACGACCTGTCATGTGAACCTATTCTTCATTCTCAGAAAGCTTTGCAAGCTCCTTCTCGTAACCCTCCAGAATAAGTCTCTGGATATTTTCCCTTGCTGCCTGGCTGATCGGATGTGCTATATCACGATACTCGCCGTCATTTGATTTCTTGCTGGGCATCGCGATAAACAAACCGTTATCCCCTTCAATCACTTTGATATCATGAACAACAAATTCATTGTCAATCGTAATGGATACGACTGCTTTCATTTTTCCCTCACGGGTTAC
This sequence comes from uncultured Lachnospiraceae bacterium, assembly GCA_945643825.1. Lineage (GTDB taxonomy): Bacteria > Bacillota > Clostridia > Lachnospirales > Lachnospiraceae > UMGS2037. Next base: position 11,495 of record CALZEZ010000017.1, on the reverse strand, counting down.
CTTGCGGACACGTACATCTGTAATCGTCATTTTACTATCCCCCTACTTCTACATCATGAATCGGTCATTGCGTTCCATAACTATTTTGATTCCGTCCTCGCCCTTGTGATAGGTGTTGGCGCGAATCGTATCGCGGCTCTCCACAATACAGTTCTCAATATGAGTGTTGTCCCCAATATAAACATCATTTAAGATGATGGAATTCTTGATGTAACAGTTACTGCCGATAAACGCCTTCTTAAAGATCACGGAATCTTCCACTGTTCCGTTGATGACACAGCCACTGGCAATCAGACTGTTACGAACCTGTGAGCCTACATTATATTTTGCAGGCGGAAGGTCGTCCACCTTAGAATAGACATCCGGATACTGTTTAAAGAAATAATCCCGGATCTCCGGCTTTAAGAAATCCATGTTGGTCTTGAAATAGTCCTCAACAGAAGCGACATTTCTCCAGTAGGATTTGATCTTATAGCCATAAATCTTCTTTACATCCTTGTAGCGGATCAGAATGTCGCGAACGAAATCATAGCGCTCTTCTCTCGCACACTGCTCTATCATCTCAATGAGCTGTCTGCGTCGAATCACATAGATTCCACAGGAGACTGTCTGCGTCTTGGCTAATAACGGCTTCTCCTCAAATTCCTCAATCCGGCATTCCTCATTCATCTTGACCGTTCCAAAGCGCTCCACTTCCATATCGGAGGTCTGATCACAGCATACAACAGTGATATCCGCTTTCTTTTCAATATGGTATTCCAGCACCTTATTATAGTCCAGTTTATATACGCCATCGCCGGATGCGATAACCACATAGGGCTCATGACTGCTCTTTAAGAAATTCAGGTTCTGATAAATGGCATCTGCAGTTCCTCTGTACCAGAAGCTGTTCTCAGAGGTGATTGCCGGAGTGAACACATACAGACCACCCTGTTTTCTTCCGAAATCCCACCATTTGGAGGAGCTTAGATGCTCGTTTAAGCTCCTTGCATTATACTGGGTCAGTACACCCACCTTGCCTATGTGTGAATTGGACATGCTGCTTAACGCAAAGTCAATGCTACGATAGCTACCTGCAATAGGCATTGCGCATACCGCACGCTTTTTGGATAATTCCTTCATTCTGTGGTTATTTCCACCTGCCAAAATAATACCGATTGCTCTCACTATTTCTCACCTGCTTTCAATAAAGATTTTCCGCTCGCCAGATATCCGTTTTCATAATCTGCTACTTCTGTCTGTCCGGAAATCACAGTATTCTTACCTATTACGATGTTCTCCGGAATCAGGCTGCCCTCGGCAATGGTAACAATACCATGATTATAGATGCCGGGATTAAGCTCGCTGGGTGCTTCCTCTCCGATACCCATTCTGACGTGATCCTTAATGACTGCCTGCTCTGCGATGATCGCTTTATTAATCTCACATCCGTCTCCGATCACTGTATTATTCATAATGATGGAGTCCCTGACAACCGTACCCTCACCAATCGTAACGCCGCAGCCGATGACAGAATTATAAACCTTACCGCGTATATCCGAGCCTTCTCCGATAATCGCCTTCTCAATCACAGAATGCGAGGAAATGTACTGAGGCGGCAGAATGTCACTCTTGGTGTAGATCTTCCAGTATTCCTCATACAGATTAAATTCCGGAACGATATCGATCAGCTCCATATTTGCTTCCCAGTAGGAGTTCAGGGTTCCGACATCCTTCCAGTAGCCGTTAAACTCATAAGCATACAGCGGCATGTTTCGCTCATGGCAATAGGGAATGACATGCTTACCAAAATCAAGTCCGGGCTGATCCGCCATAGCAAGCAGACTCTCCTTCAATGTCTTCCAGTTAAAGATGTAGATTCCCATCGATGCCAGATTGGATCTGGGATGCTCCGGCTTCTCCTCAAAGTCGGTAATCTTACGATTATCATCCGCAATAATGATACCAAAACGGCTTGCCTCTTCCATGGAAACCGGCATAACAGCTATGGTAACCTCCGCGTTATTCGCCTTATGGAAGTCCAGCATAACCTCATAATCCATTTTATAGATATGATCACCCGAAAGAATAAGAACATATTCCGGATTATAGCTCTCCATATATGCCAGATTCTGATATATTGCATTCGCAGTTCCGGTATACCACTCCGTATTTCCAATCTTTTCATATGGCGGAAGCACGGTCACACCACCAATATTGCGGTCAAGATCCCACGGAATACCGATTCCGATATGAGTGTTTAACCTCAATGGCTGGTACTGCGTCAGTACACCCACCGTATCAACACCGGAATTGATACAGTTGCTTAAAGGAAAATCAATGATTCTGTATTTTCCTCCGAATGCAACGGCAGGTTTGGCCATATTTGATGTCAAGACACCCAGACGACTGCCTTGTCCTCCCGCTAAGAGCATTGCAATCATTTCTTTCTTTATCATGTCATCACCTCTCTGGTCATATTTTCACGATTTTTCGTGTATTTTGTATTAATATCATAGCATATTACTTTCTGAAAGTGAATCATTATTACACATTTTCCTCGTTAGTTTAATAACAAACTTTTCATAATAACCATATTTTGACAGTTTTTTTCTATAAAAATATGCATTTTGTATATTTTCTTTTTTCTGCTCTGCGATTTGTCTTTTGACGAAGAAGTGCGTATAATATATGGTATCAGGAAAAAATAGAAAGGACACTTCTCATGTATCAGATAGACTTTGCAAAAAGCAGTCATGTGTATTTCATCGGTATCGGTGGAATCAGTATGAGCGGACTAGCCGAGCTCCTTCTCGAGCGCAATTTCACCGTATCCGGCTCCGATTCCAAGGAATCTCCCCTCACCGATGCCCTCGAGAGAAAAGGGGCTGTCATACATTATTCACAGAGAGCGGAAAATATAACAGATAACATAGATCTTGTGGTATACACCAGCGCAATTCATCCGGATAATCCAGAGTACCGCCGTGCAGTCGAGGCAGGGATTCCGATGCTCAGCCGTGCCGAGCTTCTCGGACAGATCATGCGAAACTATAAGTTCCCTATTGCCATCAGTGGAACACACGGCAAGACAACAACTACTTCCATGGTTTCCGAAATTTTGCTCGCAGCCGGTGTCGATCCCACCCTCTCAATCGGAGGCATTCTAAAGACCATCGGCGGAAATATCCGGATCGGTCACTCCGATTATTTTGTGACAGAGGCCTGTGAATACACCAACAGCTTTTTAAGCTTCTATCCCCGATACGGAATCATTCTTAACATTGATGCGGATCATCTCGATTTCTTTAAGGATCTGGATGATATCCGCTCCTCCTTCCACCGGTTTGCAAAGCTGCTGCCCGAAGACGGAGCCCTGATCATAAACGGCGATATTCCGAAGCCTTCTGAGCTGACCGGAGATCTGGCCTGCCCGGTAATCACCTTTGGTCATGGCAGCGACTGTACCTATCATCCGGAGAAAATCTGCACCCACGAGGATGGAACCACCTCCTTCTGTCTCAATGCAGACGGAGTCGACAGGGAGTTTACCCTTCGGGTTCCCGGCGAGCACAATATCTATAATGCCTGTGCTGCCATTGCTATTGCTGATCTGTTTGCAATCGGGGATGACACCATACAGAAGGCGCTTCTTCATTTTAGCGGAACCGACCGCCGCTTTGAGCACAAGGGTGTTGTAAACGGCATTACCATTATCGATGACTATGCGCACCATCCCACGGAAATCCGTGCGACTCTGCAGGCTGCCGAAGCTTACCCGCACAAGAAGCTGTGGTGCATCTTCCAGCCGCACACCTACACCCGCACAAAGTCCTTTCTGAAGGAATTTGCTCAGGCACTCTCTATGGCGGATCATGTGATCCTCCCGGATATCTATCCGGCACGCGAGACTGACACCCTCGGCATCAGTTCGAAGAATCTGCAGGAGGAGCTGCAACAGCTTGGCACCGACTGTACCTATCTCCCCTCCTTTGACGCCATTGAAAAATTTGTATTGGAAAATTGCACAAGTGGCGACCTGTTGATAACTATGGGCGCCGGAGATGTCGTAAAAATCGGCGAAAACCTGCTGAAAGAATAATCATCCACATTATCCACATCGTTATGTCCAAGCAATTGGGGATAACCCTGTGGATATTTTCTTTCGCAAAAGGGCGCAAAATCTACCTTTTTGTACAAGCCGTAATTTTCATCCACATTGTCCACATGGGATGAAGAAACAGGTTTCCGTGTTTTTTGTCAAAATGCCGATTCCCAAGCCCAGATCTGCATGCTATAATTTGGCTTACTTTGAGAAAGTGGGAATTTATGATGGGGAAAATCAAGATCTACAATGACGTTTATGCCAACAGTACAGCAGTATCCAACTGCTTTATTGACGAATACATGAAGGATGCCAACGATGCCCAGCTGAAGGTATATCTATACCTTTTACGTGTGTTGAACTCCGGTATGTCCACCAGTGTCTCTGACATTGCGGACAAGTTTAACCATACAGAGAAGGACGTGCTACGTGCCCTTCAGTACTGGGAGAAGCAGAATCTTCTTTCCCTTGATTATGACGCCAACCAGAATTTAAGCGGCATCCATCTGTTTGACATGAATGCCATGCAGCCGCAGCCGCGCATCACACCTGCTCCCGTGGTATCCATCACATCTAGAACCATGGGGACAGTCTCTTCCACCGCAAAGGAAGAGGTGTCGGAGAAAGAGCCCGCACCCGATCCGTATGCCAAGCCGGACTATACCCTGGATCAGCTCAAGGCCTTTAAGGCACAGGCTCAAACCTCTCAGCTTCTCTTTGTCTGTGAGCAATATATCGGGAAAACTTTATCTCCCGGTGAGATCAAAAGCATCTTCTTCATGCATGATCAGTTAGGCTTCTCCGAGGATCTCATTGATTATCTGCTGCAGTACTGCATCGACCGTGGAAAGAAGGATTTCCGCTATATCGAAAAGGTCGCAGTCAACTGGGCACAAAACGGGGTTACGACACCTGAGGAGGCTGACCGATTCTCCTACAAATATGACCGGACGGTCTATACGATCATGAATGCGCTTGGCAAAAATGGTTCCCCAACCAAACGCGAGGTCGACTATATCAACCGCTGGACAAAGGAATACGGCTTCGACAGTGCCATCATTCTGGAGGCCTGCGACCGTACGGTACTTGCAACAGACAAGCATCGCTTCGAATATGCCGATGGAATTCTGACAAGCTGGCGGCAGGGAAATGTCCGTCATCTTGAGGATATTGCAAGGCTCGATGAGGAACATCAGAAAAAGAAGAAAACCACTGTTACCAGACAGTCTGCACCCAATCATTTTAATCAGTTTAAACAAAACAAATATGACTTTGATGCGCTTGAGCGCGAGATACTAAGCAATTAATTCATTAAGGAGAACGCCGTGGCACTTACCAATTCCCAGTTCAATTCGATCTTGCGGGGCTATGAAGCCGCACAGAACAAGAATGCCCAACTACATAGGGAACGTACCGAGCAGGTCTATGCGGCTATTCCTGAGTACGAGGCATTAGAGCAGGAAATCTCCCGAATCAGTGTCGGCTGCGCAAGGCGGATGCTGTCCGGTGACGAGGATGCTCTTTCGCAGCTCCACGAACAACTCGCCAGACTTCGGGAAAGAAAGAAGTCACTGCTTAAGGAGCACCATTTTCCCGACGATTATCTGGAGCCTGTTTACGATTGTCCTGACTGCAAGGATACCGGCTATGTCAACAACGAGAAATGCCATTGCTTCAAGCAGCAGATCATAACACTGTTATATGAGCAGTCCAATCTCCAGGAATTGCTGCAATCCGAGAATTTCTCCGCGCTCTCCTATGACTTTTATAAGGATGACGACCTGATCCGTTTTCAGAATGCCGTTCATACCTGCAGGAGCTTTACCGCACAATTTGATACCGTCTATCGAAACCTGTTTCTCTACGGGACAGTCGGGACCGGTAAATCCTTCCTTTCATGCTGTGTGGCAAAGGAGCTGTTAGACAGTGGACATTCTGTTCTGTACTTTAGTTCTGTCACCCTGTTTGAATCCATTGCCAAAAATTATTTCTCGTATAAAACCAAAGAAGAACTTTACAATACTTATGAAGACTTATATAATTGTGACCTGATGATTATCGATGATCTGGGCACGGAGTTAACCAACGATTTTGTTGCGACCCAGCTTTTTACCCTGCTCAGTGAACGTCATATACGTAAGAAATCTACCGTGATTTCCACAAACCTCTCTCTTGAGGAATTGAGTGAACGGTATTCCGATCGAATTTTTTCCAGAATTACAAGCAATTATGAATTGTGCAAGCTGACCGGAGCTGATATCCGGATGCAAAAAAAACGATTGTTAAACAGAAAGTGAGGCTTTTCATGGCAAAACGTGAAGAAAAACGAAACCTTGAAACCATCCCTGCAGGTTCCCTGGGAATCATTCCTCTGGAGGGATGCCGCTCCTTATGTGAAAAGGTAGATTATTACCTGGTCAAATGGCGGACAGAGCGTGAAAGTGAGCACAAGGAATCTCTGGCATTTTCCGGTTATCAGAGAGACACTTATCTCATCGAAGCAAAGGTTCCCCGTTTCGGATCCGGTGAGGCAAAGGGTGTGATCAACCAGTCTGTGCGCGGCGACGATCTCTATGTCCTCGTAGATGTCTGCAATCACAGTCTGACCTATTCCTTATGCGGACAGGTCAACCATATGTCTCCGGATGATCACTACCAGGATTTAAAGCGTATTATCTCTGCTGTCGGCGGTAAGGCCAGAAGAATCACCGTTATCATGCCATTCCTCTACGAAAGCCGCCAGCATAAGCGCACCTCCCGTGAATCACTCGACTGCGCTATCGCCCTTCAGGAATTAGTCAGCATGGGTGTGGATAACATCATCACCTTTGATGCGCATGATCCGCGCGTGCAGAATGCGATCCCGCTTCACGGCTTCGAGACAGTACAGCCCGCATATCAGTTCATCAAGGGACTGCTTCGCAACGTCAAGGGGCTGCAGATCGATTCTGACCACATGATGATCATCAGCCCGGATGAAGGCGGTATGAGCCGTGCAATCTACATTGCAAACGTCCTTGGTCTGGATATGGGTATGTTCTATAAGAGAAGGGATTACACCACCATCGTCAACGGACGCAATCCCATTGTTGCCCATGAGTTCCTCGGTTCCAGTGTGGAAGGAAAGGACATGATCATTATTGATGATATGATCTCCTCCGGAGAAAGTGTTCTTGAGGTTGCGCTTGCATTAAAACAGCGCAAGGCTCGCAATATCTTCGTTTTCTCTACCTTCGGTCTTTTTACCGGCGGTCTCGATAAGTTTGATGAGGCCTACAAGGCAGGAACCATTTCCAGAGTTCTTACAACGAACCTGATCTACCAATCCGAAGAGCTACTTGCAAGAGAATGGTATATTAACTGTGATATGAGCAAATATATTGCCTATATCATCGACACGCTGAATCACGATACCTCCATCAGTGATCTGCTCAATCCAAATGAGAGAATACAGAACATCGTTACGCGATACAAGAATGGAGAGCTGGAATAGAGAACTGGAATAGAAAGCTGGAATAGAAAATGCGCCGCGGCAAGCGGCGCATTTCTTATTCCTGTGTTTTTTATCCAGCATACTTATTCCGGCGGCAGATAGGTGATAAACTGCCAGCTTCCATCCTCAAAATATTCTCTGGAATCATTCATTCCCTTTTTATATACGGTACCCTTTTTCGGATCCATGACGACGATATTAAACTCGTTATAGCCGATGAGCAGCATTGCATCATCCGTCTCATGCGAGATTGCAAGCACCGGGTAGTCCTGATTGACATAGTATAGCAGTGCGTCGATCTCGTTTCCGGACAGGTCAAGAATCCGGTAATCGGTCAGCACCTTTGTCAGAATACTCATGGCACTCTGCCCCTGATCTAAAAGCTTCTGGGAATGTCTCGGGGTTCCGGTAAACTCCAATATCGCATCCAGACAGACAGCAAGCCGGCTATTTGTCTCATCCGCCTTCACGCCACCCTGAATCGCCATAATCTGATTCTTTGTGCTTCTTGCTCCCTTCTTCCAGATATAGCTTCCATCCTGAGCCACCACACAGCCCGCATTCGCATAGGCCTGAATGACAGCCTTCGACGGCTTCTGGTATGCACCAAGTACACGCCCCAGCTGATAAACATAGAAGTGCTCTGTCTCTGACGGGTTTGATGGAGTAAGCTCTCGCATTCCCTCAAAAATAACCTCCTTGGGCGTCAGAATCTTTAATGCTTTGGTATCAATGTTATTCTTCAGTGCAATCTGGTATATCTTCTGGTAGTGCTCTGTGATGACATCCTCAAGATTATTGACCCTGCTCTTTGTCTGCTGCGCACTCATGATCTGTTCATCCGCAGCCTCCACATAATTTCCATTATCGAGCCGTCTGACACAGCTTAGAACGATCTGGTTTTCCCTCACATTGCATTCCATCACAAAGCTCTCCTCCGGGATGAAACGCTTGAGCAGTCTGTGCTGCTCATCCTCAATCCGCACTTCACCGGCCAGATAGACAACATCTCCATCCGGCTTCACCAGGATATCTTCCTTTGCTCCGATTCCGTATATCAGATCATCCCCCATAAAGCCAAATGGAATCACTGCTTTTCCTTCGCCCGCTTCGATGCGGTATTCCTCCATCGTCGTGAGATTCTTAAGCTTGAGCGCCGTTGGAAGCTCGCCGCTGTACTCCTGCCATGCAAACATCTTATCGTCATCAGAAACCTGATAGCTGCCTTCCTTGATGCCAGCTGCAACAACCTCAAGAGTCAGGCTATCCAGGTGAATCGAGTACACACAATCCTCCAGCATAAAGAAAAAGTCATTATTTTTACTTAGATAATTGATTTGATCCAGCTGTATCTTCAGAATCTGATAACTCTTATCATAGGGAATAAACACCGCTTCTTCGATCGTGTTTAACGACGCGTTATACTGATACACGGCGATGCCGACCCGTCCTTCGTGTTTACCGCGATTCATATAGCCGGAAACCATAAACTGCACATTTCCACCTTCATCCACATTCAGGATCCGGATGTCATGGTCATCGTGGTAGGTCCGCATATCCCAGTTTTTCTCATCCCAGAAGGAATATAAAACAGCAAGCTTGTTGCTCACGGTATTGAAGCTGTAGAGCGATCCGCCGACACAGAAGGCAAGAATACTTCCACTGTCATCCTCCTTCATTCGGATCTCATCCTTCTGAATGCCAAGCTCGATTTTATTATTGGTATACACAGGCGCGTTCTCATCAAACAGCTGCTCCATAGTACGCTCAAAATCGAGCAGATACATTCTGTCCTTTGAATACCGAACCCGGTAGTTCTCCTGCACCAGATAATTCCTCTTATGTCTTCCTTCCCTGTCTGTCACCACGTAATTCAGCTGAAAGGAGCCTGTCTGTGCATCAATCTCCTTGATCAGGACAATCCCCTCCGACTCCCTTGTAACCTTGCAGTCTGCCCAGGTCACCTGATCCAGACTGCTGTGAATATCCACACGTCCCAAAGAAGTATTATCGCCATACCGGTTGGATTCCAAGTACATCGTAAGCTCAGCGGCTCTCTCCTTGTCAAAGGTTTTCTCATGAAAATCCCGGACAAACTGCACCTTTTCTGTTACATGCAGTGACTCAGAGGGCAGGATCCTGGTATAGAAGAAAATATCCTGTCCACTTCCAAGCGTCACACGTAATACCAGCTCATATTCTTTACCGCTTTCTATCAAATCCTTTAAAACCATCTCTCCAAAGATCTGGCCCTTGCTCTCCCGGTATTCAAGAACTTCGCTGTCCTCAATGAGTCGGTCTCCTTCCACATTTCGTATCTGATAGTGAATCCCTGAAATACTCTGTCCATACTTGTCCAACTGAAACTCCAGGCGGCGATCCTCTCCGACCGGCTGGATCGTATCACGCTGCAGTGCCGTATCCATCTCCTGTGCGTAGCCATAGAGACAGTTCATATGCTCACCGGACATCACAAACGATACAACCGGAAGCGTAGCAGACGGCATCTGTGCCGTCATATCAGAGATTCCCTTATTGATAAATTTGCTGACCACTATCATCGTAAGGAGAAAAACAATTCCATATACAATGGCACGAATCATGCCAAGACTAACTCTTTTAAACATTTTATTCCTCTATCGCAAATATAGCCGTGGATTCCCACGACTATATTTTAATGAATAACCGATAAAATAACAACCTTTCCTTTAGAATTTCAGATATCCCTTCCGGTTGTCATGTCTTCTTCGGTATATCTCATAAAACAGGATAATCTGAACCATTTCCTTATCACATTTGCCCATATCCTCATCCATTTCTTCCTTCTGCATGATATCGAAAGCCATATCTGCCAGGCGAAGAAGCTGTATTTTGTCCGGATACTCGTCATAGATCATGCTTCCCTCATAATCCAGGCGATCTAACAGCTGTGCAACACGCTTCTGACATTGCTTCGCCTTTATCGGATACATCTGACTGATATAGGTCAGGTCTCTGGTCGCCGTGTCCTCATCCTGATATAGCATGGGAAACGGATATGCCATATAAAAAGGTAGAATTCTATGCTCCATCCCTTTGCTCCATATGCTGTTTTATTCTTATCATATGCAGAAAAATCATTTTGTAACCAGCGTGCGGCTTATTTTCCCGGCCTCGCGGGCTTCCTCCGGGTGACAGGGTTCATTGGAATATCTTGCCTTTTCATACAGAGTGGCAAAGTGCTGTCCCGTTTTTTCATCCTGTACATGGTCAGAAATCGTCTCTCTGGCCGAAAGCGTCCTTCCCTTTTGCAAATTGCCTTCTTTGCGCAGTCTCTTTAAAAACAGCAGATAGCTTCGACGGATCTTCTCCTGACTGGTTACCGGACGAACCAGACTCTTCCATGCCAAAAACCGCCCTCTTTCTGCCGTGTTCACCCTTTTATCCTCCGGACGAAGATCCTCGATCAGATCCTCCCTCGCATCCTTTGGAACAAAGCTTTGAACAAAAGCACGAATCACCCAGCCGACGCAATAGATTACGATGGCAGCAACAACAATTCCTCCTATCACGAGTGCAAGCTTCTCCAGAATCACCCAGAACAGTCCGGGCTCCCCACCAGTGCCTACGCCTTTAAACATCTCCCGGATGAGAGACTGTTCCTGTTCGATTACCTGTGCACCCTCAGGCTCGCCCGCCTGCCGGGAAAAAAGCGAAAGCAGGAAACGAATGCAGCGCAAGAAAACATACGATACCTTTTCACCGATTGCCTGTGCCACCTTCTCGTCACATAAGAGAATCACTGTCAAAAAGGCTAAGACGCCATAGCCAAACGCAATCGAGCCACTCTGCACGAACAGTTTGCCCTCATCCAGCTGGTTGTTCGTCATGGTCTCTCTCTCCAGATATCTCACGAACTGTCTAAAGAAAAGCTCAACC
>CALZEZ010000016.1 GCA_945643825.1 uncultured Lachnospiraceae bacterium | reverse complement strand
AACCCAGTTGAAATTGTTTAGATTGAGGTAGGCAGCAGGAGTGACTGCCGGCTGACGGTCAGTCTGTTCGCCGTAGGTCTGATAATAGAACCACAGCAGATCCTTGTCATAGCCGAGATTTTGTTTTAAATCGGGGAAACGGTCTGCGTACTCCTCATAATCAAAGGTGGCAGGCGTGATGGGTTCTGCGGCAGCAGCTGTCATGGGTGTTGCCAGAAATAATGCGCCGGCGAGGGCAAGAACGGGTAATCTATAGGAAAACAATTTGTGCATCGTTACAGGTTCCTTTCTTATGAAAAATAGATAGCTGTACTACTATCTTATCATATAATTTATCGGGGAGAAAGAGAAAAAAAGATGATTCATATCGTCTGTGCACTGTATCAGGAAGCCCATTTTCTGATCACACATTATCAACTGAAGAAAAGAAATGATTTTCACAGGCTTCAGGTATTTGAAAACACAGAACGGGGACTGCGGGTGCTCGTAACAGGTGTGGGAATGCTTCGCGCCGCCATGGCGGTCTCGATTGCCACCGAGAGACTGAAGGTGGCAGAGCATGATCTTCTCTGGAACATCGGAAGCTGTGCTGCCTCCTTCGAGGCTTCTCCGGGTACCGTGTTTTTGTGCAATAAGCTGATTGAGGAGCCGACTGGATGTACGTTTTATCCTGACATTTTATACCGGCATCCGTTTGAGGAAAGAGCGGTTGTAAGTCGGATGACTCCGATGACGGGAGAGCCTGAACCCGGGCTGCTCTATGACATGGAGGCCAGCGGGGTCTATCAGGCGGGGATTTCTGATTATGGACCCCACCGGATGCTTTTTATCAAGGTGGTGTCCGATTACGGCAAGGGTACGCCGGATGCGACCGCGCTGCAGTGTCTGATGGACGAGGCAGGAGAGACGATTCTTCCGTTTCTCGAGCGTTTCTTAAGCTTTCATGCAGGACAGGAGCAGAGCGCGACCGGGCAGACGGAGGAAGAATGGGAGCAGAGGCTGGTGCGTGATCTGCACTGCTCGGTCACGATGGAGCATGAGCTGATGCAGCTTTTAAGATACTGCGCACTCGCGGACAGGAATGTCAGAGACGAGCTTGAGAGAGACTATGGGCAGGGAGTGCTTCCGTGCCGGAGTAAGAGAGAGGGGAAACAATATCTTGAGAAGCTTAAAGCCGGACTATTTTGATGCACCGGTCTTTTCCCATATCTACATAGAGAAGGAGATTTTGTCACATCCACGTACGAGACAGCTTTTGGAGCGATTTCCCGGCATTCCACGCATTGAGATTGACCACTATAAGGATGTATTCTGCAGGCAGAAGCAGGACTATGGACTGCAGCAGCGCAGCCGTAAGCTGATCTTAGCCGGAAGGCGCGAGCATTTTCTGTATGAGGGAGCACCGGTCTGCCAGGATTTCGGGAACAGACACTTTTATTACAGCTCCTGTGTGATGAACTGCATCTATGACTGTGAGTACTGTTATCTGAAGGGAATGTACCCTTCCGGTCATCTGGTGGTGTTTGTGAATCTGGAGGATTACTTCCGGGCGGTTGCGCAGAAGCTCAGGGAACATCCGGTATATCTGTGCGTGTCCTACGATTCGGATCTTGCCGCATTGGAGAAGCTGCTTGGAACCTGCGAACTTTGGACGGAGTTTGCGGCAAAGCATCCCGACCTTACGATTGAGATCCGCACAAAGAGTGCCAATGGAGCGATGTGGGACAGACAGGAGCCTTTACCGAATATAGTCTACGCCTTCACCCTCTCACCGCAAAGAATTGTGGAGCAGAGTGAGCACCGGACACCATCCGCACAGGCGCGTGTGAGCTGTGCCGTGGAGGGAATGGCAAAGGGATTCCCGGTGCGGCTGTGCTTTGACCCGATGCTGTATTGTGCGGACTGGCAGCAGGAATATGGAAGCCTGTTGCAGCAGATCGACCGAGAGCTGGAGGAGAGGCAGATGACATGGGAGCAGGTTAGGGATGTCAGTGTCGGCACCTTCCGCATCTCGAAGGAATATATGAGGATTTTGCGGGCAAAGGAACCGGATTCTCTGGTGACGCAGTTTCCCTATGAGAATGTGGACGGAGTCTATCAATATCCGCCGAAGCTAAAGCAGCAGATGGAGCAGTGGATGATAGAGGAGCTGTCCGGGCGGATTTCGAAGGAGTGTATTTATCATGAGTATCGAACCTAGAACACAGAAGAAGGGGGCTCTCGTTACGGGGGCGAGCTCCGGTATCGGACTTGCGATCAGTGAGAGACTTTGTGCCATGGGATATGAGGTGTATGGACTCGGAAGGGATTTTACCCGTGCGCAGGCGAAGGCACTTATTGATCGGGAGCAAAACTTTCACCCCATGGTCGTCGACCTTATGCAGACGTCCCGACTGCCGGAGATCGTGAAACAGATTGACAGACAAAGCAAGCTGGAGGTGCTTGTTAATAATGCGGGGGTCGGGTACTATGGACTGCACGAACAGCTTAAGCCCGCACAGATCAGTGAGATGGTAAGGATCAATCTGGAGGTGCCGATGCTTCTGTCGGGTCTGCTTCTTCGGACTCTTAAGCAGAACCATGGAAGCATTATCAACATTTCCTCAGTGACAGCCGAGCAGAATAACCCGCATGGCTGTGCCTATGGTGCGACGAAGGCAGGACTTAGCAGCTTTGCGGACAGCCTGTTTGAGGAGGCGAGAAAATACGGCGTCCGGGTGACAACGATTCTGCCGGATATGACGAAAACCGAGCTGTATCGCCATGCCGATTTTGAACAGGGGAAAGAGCGGGAGAGCTATCTGGAGCCCTCGCAGGTGGCAGAAGCGGTTGCCTATGCCCTGGGGCAGGAGGCGGTGGTTGTAAAGCTGATGCTTCGTCCCCAGCTTCATCGCATCAGACGAAAGAGTGCAGAGGAATTCACAGAAGAACGGAACAACGAAGCTTTCGTTTGTGGTTACAGTAGAAAAAAATAAATAATGGGGGTAATAATAATGGAACAGAAGAACAAGCTTACAGGAATGGAGAAATTTGCCTACGGCATCGGTGCAGTGGGAAAGGATATGGTTTACATGCTCTCCGCAGGCTATATCCTGTATTACTATCAGGATGTGTGCGGTGTCAGTGCCTGGGCAATGGGTATCATTCTTTTTGCAGCGCGTATTTTTGATGCCTTTAACGATCCGATTATGGGTGTGTTAGTGGCAAAAACGAAGACAAAATGGGGTAAATTCCGTCCCTGGCTGATGATTGGGACGATATTAAACGCCATTGTTCTTTATCTGATGTTTTCCGCGCCGCCGGCGCTTGATGGTGGCGGTCTGGTTGCCTATGCGGCGGTCACCTACATTCTCTGGGGCGTAACCTATACGATGATGGACATTCCCTACTGGTCTATGGTGCCTGCGTTTACCGAGGGCGGAAAAGAAAGGGAAGGACTGTCTGCACTTGCGCGTTCCTGTGCCGGTGTGGGCTCTGCGATCATAACGATCATCACGGTAAAAAGTGTCTCCAGCCTCGGCAGAGCATTCGCCTCTGCGGGAACGGACTCTGAGCGTGTGGGTTATCAGTGCTTTGCTCTCCTCATTGCGATTTTGTTTGTTGTGTTTACGACGATTACCTGCACGGTGATCAAGGAGAAATCCTCTGTGGATATGGAGACGGTTTCGATAAAGGATATGTTTAAGGCACTTGTGCAAAACGATCAGGCGATGACGATGGTGATTGCAATTGTTCTCATCAACTCAGCGCTGTATACTACATCCAATCTCGTGATCTATTTCTTTAAATATGATTTCAGTCCCGCGGCATGGGAGAATAATTATACGATTTTCAATACCTTCGGGGGCGCCTTCCAGATTCTTGCGATGATGCTGCTGTTCCCGCTTTTCCGCAGATTCATCAACACCATCCGGATCTTCTATGTGAGCTTTTTTATGGCACTGGGAGGCTATCTGGTCTTTCTGCTTATCGCCTTTGTCGGAAATGATCAGATTGCCCTGCTGTTGATTCCTGCCTTCCTGATTATGTCGGCACTGGGACTGCTCAATGTTATCACGACGATTTTCCTCGCAAACAGTGTGGATTACGGTGAGTGGAAGAACGGACGGCGCGACGAGTCCGTCATCTTCTCCATGCAGACCTTTGTGGTGAAGCTTGCCTCGGGTGTGGCTGCACTTCTTGCGACGATCGTACTCACGATTTTCCATATAAGCAAGGACGAGACAGTAAATGCGATGATTGGGGAAAGCTCCCGCATGGGACTACGTCTTTCCATGACGATCATACCGATTGTGGTGCTGTTGCTTGGTCTTATCGTTTTTAAGAAACACTATACCCTGACGGATGAGAAGCTTGCTTCCATCAACCGGGAGATTCAGGAGAGACGGGGATGATCACACAGACAGGAAATCTATTTCTATTACACACCGCTCACACAACCTACGCGTTTCGTGTGATGCCGACCGGACATCTGGAGCATCTGTATTATGGCAGGAAGATTCATGGGGAGAGTGCCGAGACGCTTTTCCCGGATAAAAACACCTGTCCGCTTGGCAATGTACTCAGCTACTCAAAGGAGCAATTTTCGCTTAGTATGGAAAACACCTGCCTTGAGGTATCTGGCGTAGGAAAGGGAGATTTGCGCGAGCCCTTTGCACGGATTGAGCTTCCGGACGGAAGCACTACCAATGACTTTTTGTTTCAAAAAGCATTTCTTTTGCCGGATAAAAAGCCGCTTGAGACCATGCCCTGCGCATACAGTGAGACGAAGACTCCAACACTTGAGGTGACCCTGCGTGACGATAACAGCGGCGTGCATCTGGTTTTGTGCTATACCGTATACGAGGAATGTGACGTGATCACCAGAAGCGTGCGCGTGGAAAACGTGACAAAGGAAGAAGTAAAGCTTCACAGCATCAAGAGCCTGCAGTTAGACTTAGACCGGCATGGGATGCTTCTGCATCATTTTCAGGGCTCCTGGACCAGAGAGATGAATCACGTTTCCACACCGGTTTCCATGGCGAAGCTTACGGTCTCCTCCAATTGCGGAAACAGCTCAAACCGCTCCAATCCGTTTGTCATGCTCTCGGCATCGGATACGACAGAGGACTACGGAGATTGCTATGGCTGCAATCTGATCTACAGTGGAAATCATGCGACAACCGTGGAAGAAAACAGCTTTGGTAAAACCAGACTCAGTATGGGCATCAATCCCGATACCTTCTGTTATGTACTTGCCCCGGGCGAAGCCTTCGAGGCTCCGGAGGCAGTTATGACCTATTCACACAATGGCTTTACGGGACAGAGCCTTCAGATGCACGATTTTGTCAGAAATCATATCGTGCGTGGCGTGTGGGCAAAGAAGGCGCGCCCCGTGCTGCTTAACAGCTGGGAGGCGGCGTATTTTGATATCAAAGAGGATAAGCTTGTGCGGATGGCAAAGGCAGCCGCGCAGGTAGGAATCGAGCTGTTTGTCATGGATGATGGCTGGTTTGGCAGACGTGATGACGATTCCTCCTCACTGGGGGACTGGACACCCAATGCGAAGAAGCTGCCCGGTGGTGTGAAAAGGCTGGCAGAGAAGATCAATGCACTCGGACTGGAGTTTGGAATCTGGGTCGAGCCGGAGATGGTCAATGAGAACAGCGATCTGTTTCGCGCCCATCCGGACTGGATTCTCGGAATCCCCGGACAGAAGCAGTCGCCGGGGCGCAACCAGCTGCTGCTTGATCTGACAAGGGCAGAGGTGCGGGAATACATTATCGAGGCGATGACGCGCGTCTTTTCCGATGGCAATATCGCCTATGTCAAATGGGATATGAACCGGATTTTTTCCGATGTGTACAGCTTGGCCCTGCCTGCCGGACGTCAGGGAGAAGTGGCGCACCGCTACGTGCTGGGACTATACGAGATCATGGACACACTGGTGAAAAGGTTCCCGAATATATTGTTTGAGGGCTGCAGTGCCGGTGGCAACCGCTTTGATCTGGGAATACTGTGCTATATGCCGCAGATCTGGGCGAGTGATGACAGCGATGCCTTAGAGCGCGAGCGGATTCAGACCGGTTACAGCTATGGCTATCCGCCCTCCACATGGACCGCGCATGTGAGCAGCTGCCCGAATCATCAGACACTCCGCATGACCCCGCTCGAGACGAGATTCCAGGTGGCACTGTTTGGCGTGCTTGGCTATGAGTTTAATCTGTTAGAGCTTTCGACGGAGGAGCTTATGGCGGTGAAGGCACAGATCGCTCTTTACAAGAAGTACCGGGAGACGCTCCAATACGGCGATTATTACCGGATTGAGACCGATAAGAGGGATACCCTGACCAAGGGAAGCTACCAGTGGATGACGGTGGCAAAGGATAAGCATGAAGCGCTTGCGTTTTATGGAATCGACCGTGCGGTGCCCAATTACGGCGAGGGCCGGTTTGTCACGAAAGGACTTGCAGAGGATGCGAAATATCATTTTACGAATCGTGTCATGAAATACGATGTGCGGCTGTTTGGGGATCTGATCAATATGGTAGCACCCATTCATGTGAAAAAGGATTCCCTCGTCCACAACGTGATCGCCCGGTTTGTGAAGATGGACGGAGAGATTGAGGACTATACCGCATACGGAGATGACTTAAACTTCGGAGGCGTGAAGCTGCATTCCAAATTTTATGGCTGCGGCTACAATGAGACGACCGGATACTTTCAGGATGCGGGGAGCCGTCTCTATCTGATAGAACAGGTGGACAGCGAATAGAAGATTTTGGTATAATGGGACAAAAATACAAGAAAGAGAAAGAGGAATGTGAAATGCGACTTATTTTTTCTATTATTTTTGGTGCACTGGCAGGCTGGATTGCCTCTAAGATCATGAAATCGGAGAACAACTGGATTCTCAATATTATTGTCGGCGTGGTAGGTGGATTTCTGGGAGGCTTTCTCTTAAGCCTGATCGGATTTCATGCAGACAGTATTTTTGCCAATCTGATTGTGTCGGTTTCGGGCGCATGTCTGTTTATCTACATTGCGCGGAAGTTTTTTCATTAAATGTGAAGCAGAGGGAAAGTGAATGATGAATTATGAGCAGGCTAAGGCCCTGACGGCAGGATATGGTCAGGAGCATTTACTGAAGGGATATGAGAATCTGAGGGAGGCAGAAAAGGAGGCGTTGCTTGCGCAGCTTGCCAACTGTGATTTCTCTGTTTTGGAGGCATTACAAAACCGTGAGGAGAGTGGAAAGCGCGGCGTGATTTCTCCGCTTATTACCATGCAGTTAGCAGAGATTGAGAGACGCAGAGAAGAATTTGCCGGTATCGGAACGAAGGCGATTAAAGAAGGTAAGGTTGGAGCCGTTTTATTGGCAGGCGGTATGGGAACGCGCCTCGGAAGCGATGATCCCAAGGGAATGTACAACATCGGTATTACAAAGGACGTATACATTTTTGAGCGGATCATCCGGAATCTTTTGGATGTGGTAGAACAGACCGGCACCTGGATTCATTTGTTTATTATGACCAGTGACAAGAATCACGAGGCGACGACCTCATTTCTTAAGGAGAAGGATTACTTTGGCTATAAGTCGGAGTATGTGACCTTCTTTATGCAGGAGATGGCACCGGCGACCGACTATGAAGGAAAGATCTACATGGAAGCACCGGGCGTGGTTGCAATGTCCCCCAACGGCAATGGAGGCTGGTTTACCTCGATGATCCGGCACGGCGCGCTGAATAAGGCAAAGGAAGCCGGGATAGAATATTTGAATGTATTTGCGGTGGATAACGTGCTGCAGAGGATCGCAGACCCTGTGTTTGTCGGAGCGACGATGCAGTGCGGTGCCGCAGTCGGCTCGAAGGTTGTAAAGAAGGTATCCCCGGATGAAAAGGTCGGCGTGATGTGTCTGGAGGATGGCAGACCATCCATTATCGAGTATTATGAGCTGACCGATGAGCTGATGAACACTCTGGATGAAAAGGGCGAGCGCGTCTATAATTATGGTGTAATCCTCAATTACCTGTTCCGCGTACCGGATTTGGAGAAAATTGCGGACGAGAAGCTTCCGGTGCATGTTGTGGAGAAGAAGATTCCGTACATGAACGAGCAGGGTGAGCTTGTGAAGCCTGAGCAGCCAAACGGCTATAAGTTCGAAAATCTTGTGCTTGACATGATCCATATGGAGGAGAGCTGCCTTGCGTTCGAGGTAGTGAGAAACCGGGAGTTTGCACCGATTAAGAATAAGACCGGCGTGGATTCTGTAGATTCTGCAAGGGAGCTTCTTAAGCAGAACGGCATTGCGCTGTAGTGTGGATGAGTTAACATTTTGACAGGTCTTACCAACATTACTCTCTTGTGAACGAAGAGACAGTCCTTTTATAATGAAACTATCAGGAGACGCAAAGAAAGCGCAGGAGGAGGTTTTGTATGGCAATTTTGGTAACAGGCGGTGCGGGCTATATCGGCAGTCACACCGTGGTAGAGCTGCAAAATGCAGGCTATGATGTAGTTGTTGTAGATAATCTGAGCAATTCCAGTGAGAAGTCGTTACTTCGTGTAGAGAAGCTGACCGGCAAGCCGGTAAAGTTCTATAAGGCAGACATTCTCGACCGTGAGGCTCTGGAAGAAATTTTTCAAAAGGAAAGTATTGAGAGCTGTATTCATTTCGCCGGTCTTAAGGCAGTGGGGGAATCGGTACAGAAGCCATGGGAATACTATCATAACAATATCACTGGTACCCTGACTCTGGTGGATGTGATGAGGAAGAACAACTGTAAGAATATCATCTTCTCTTCCTCGGCTACCGTCTATGGAGATCCTGCGGTGATCCCGATTACCGAGGATTGCCCGAAGGGACAATGTACCAACCCCTATGGCTGGACAAAATCCATGCTGGAGCAGATTCTGTCTGATATGCAGAAGGCAGATCCGGAGTGGAATGTGGTGCTTCTTCGTTACTTTAACCCGATCGGTGCACATAAGAGCGGCATGATCGGTGAGAATCCGAACGGCATTCCGAACAATCTGATGCCCTATATCACGCAGGTTGCAGTTGGTAAGCTAAAAGAGCTCGGCGTGTTCGGCAATGATTACGACACACCGGACGGAACCGGTGTGCGCGATTACATCCATGTTGTGGATCTTGCGGTCGGACATGTGAAGGCACTGCAGCAGATTGAGAAGAAAGCGGGCTTATGCGTATACAATCTCGGAACCGGAGTGGGCTACAGTGTGCTGGATATCGTAAAGAATTTCGAGGAAGCAACCGGGGTGAAAATCCCCTATTCCATCAAACCAAGACGTGCAGGAGATATTGCAACCTGCTATGCGGATGCATCTAAGGCGAAAAAGGAGCTTGGCTGGGAAGCACAGTACGGCATTAAGCAGATGTGTGCGGATTCCTGGAACTGGCAGAGCCACAATCCGAATGGTTATGAGGAGTAAATAAGATATTTAGGAGGCGCTTTGTGAGAATAGACACAGTCGTATTTGATATGGATGGGGTTCTGTTTGACACAGAGCGCCTTTGTTGTGACTGCTGGTATGAGCTTGCGAGGGAGAAAAATCTCCCGATGGACAAAATGAGAGAAGCAGTCACGGCCAGCATCGGAAGAAACATGAATGATACGAGGCTCCAGGTTCATCGGATTCTGGGAGCAGATTTCCCCTATGAGGAGTATCGAAGCATCGTGGTAGAGCGGATGGAGAAGACCATGGAGGAGGAAATGCCGATCAAACCCGGCGTACATGAGCTCCTTGCCTTTTTACAGAAGGAGAACTATCAGATTGTTCTGGCATCCTCAAGTAAAGAGGAAACGGTTCGCCGTTATCTGGAGAAGGCAGGGCTTTTGTCCTATTTTAAGGCACTGATGACAGGGGATATGGTAGTGCATTCCAAGCCGGACCCGGAGATCTATGAGAGAGCCTGTGCCAGTGTGGATCGAAGACCGGAGCAGTGTGTGGCGATCGAGGATTCCACCAACGGAATCCGCTCAGCCTTTGGCGCCGGAATGCCCGTGATCATGGTTCCGGATCTGCTGCAGCCGGATGAGGAGGTGCGCAGGATGCTGTTCGCAGAATGTGCTTCGTTACAGAATGTGATAGAATTGCTGAAGCATACTTAAGACACTGCCTGCAACCGTCGATATAAAAGATAGGCAGACATTTTGTTATACGAAAGAGGGAACGGCAATCGGAATCTATACAGGTGTATTGATTTTACAGGTAATCATTATCATTTGCCTGTGCTGGGGAATTAGGAACATTCTGCATCAGAAGGACAATCCGCAGGGAAAACTGATGCTGATGGTGACAACCTGTGGACTTGTGCAGAATATAGGCTACCTTTTGGAGCTTCTGTCAAATAACAGTGACCAGGCAATCATAGCGATCCGTGCCGAGTATGTCGGTGGAATCTATCTGACGACCTTTCTTCTTATGTTTGTTGCATCGTATTGTGGGGTGACGATTCCGGCAGCAATCAGTCGCATGATATGGTTATTTGATGCAATAGTTCTTGTCAGTATCTGGAGTTACCCGTTTGCCGGATTGTACTATAAGGAGCTTTCCTTTGACACCTCCGGTGCGATACCGCACGTGGTGCTTACGGCAGGTACGATTTATCTTTTTAATGTTCTATTCCTGATCGTTCAGCTTATCGCGACAATCGGTATCTGTATATTCTCGATGGCATGGGGAATCGAGGAGCGAAAGTGGAAAACCTGCAAAGGCCTTTTGATTGCCATGATCGTTTCCATAGTCGGTTATATCCTTGGAGCGATAGATATTTTCAAAGGCTATGATCCGGTACCGGTCAGCGTGGCGCTTGGAATCAT
Organism: uncultured Lachnospiraceae bacterium; assembly: GCA_945643825.1. GTDB lineage: Bacteria > Bacillota > Clostridia > Lachnospirales > Lachnospiraceae > UMGS2037. Next base: position 2,287 of record CALZEZ010000016.1, on the reverse strand, counting down.
TCTGTTTCATGTGAATATCAAACTGGAGCATTCCTTTGACATGAGCCTGATTGCACACCGCGATATCATCCGGGAATTAGACCAGATGGTTGTTATCGTGGATCAGAATTATGGCTATATTGATGCTAACGACAAGGCAAAGGAGCTGTTCCCGAGCCTTCGTGGTGTGACGCGGACAACGCTTTTGCCCGAGGAGGAGCTTCTTAAGCTGTTTCGGGATGGCGAAGGCCATGAGCTGACACGGGAAGAACGCACCTATGATGTTCATATCAATGAGATTCATAATGAAGGTGGCAGGGTCGGATATGCCATGCTGATGGTGGATGTCACCGATGAGCGCAGGCAGATTGAGCAGATGCGTCTGTTAAAGGAAAATGCAGACAAGGCAAACAGTGCCAAGTCCGATTTCCTTGCGAGAATGTCACATGAGATCCGAACCCCGATTAATGCAGTACTCGGTATGGATGAGATGATTCTGCGTGAGAGCGGAGATCCATCTGTCCGTAAATATGCACAGGATATTAAATCGGCAGCCCAGAATCTCTTAGGCATCATCAACGACATTCTGGATTCCTCCAAGATCGAATCCGGAAAGATGCAGATTCTTCCGGTGCGCTATGATCTGGGAAGCATGTTAAATGACATCGCCAATATGACAGAGGTGCGCGCAAGAGACAAAAAAATAAAATTTGTCATGGAGGTATCTCCGCAGCTTCCGGCTGCCCTTTATGTCTATGATATTAGCATTAGGCAGTGTCTGAACAATCTGCTCAGCAATGCAGTCAAATATACCAAAGAGGGAACCGTTACGTTGCGTGCTTCCGGGAGAATGCTCAATCGGGATCATCTGCTGCTGCACTTTGATGTCATTGATACCGGAATCGGGATAAAGGAGGAGGAGCTGCCCAAGCTCTTTGAGGCCTTTGAGCGAATCGACATGAATCACAATCGAAATGTCGAGGGAACCGGACTGGGCATGAGCATCACAGCAGGCCTGTTACGTATGATGAACAGTGAGCTGAAGGTGCAGAGCAAATACGGAGAGGGGAGTACCTTTTCGTTTGAGCTGCAGCAGAAGATACTTGGAACAGATCAAATCGGTGACTTTGACAGTCTGCGGGCAAAGCAGGTGGCGGAGTATGACTATGAGGTTGAGTTTGTTGCACCCGATGCACAGGTGCTTGTGGTTGATGACAACGAGATGAACCGTAATGTATTCTGCAATCTGGTAAAGGTTCTTATGCTTCAGGTTGATGCGGCCGGTGGCGGAGCGGAATGTCTTGAAATGATAAGCAAGAAGCATTATGATCTGATTTTCTTGGATCACATGATGCCGGAAATGGATGGAATTGACACCTTCCGGGAGATGAAGAAAAGGGATCATTTGTGTAAGGATACCCCGGTGATCATGCTCACTGCCAACGCGGTGACCGGAGCCAAGGAGCAGTATATGCGAGAAGGCTTTACCAGCTTTTTGACTAAGCCGATTGTGCCGGAGCGACTGGAAAAGGCAATCCGTACATATCTGCCCAAGGAGCTGATCAAATCAACGGATGAGATTCCGGAGGGAGCCATCCCGGTTGTGCAGACAAGGCAGGAGGAGGATCTTCCTGAGATTGAAGGAATGGACTGGGAGTATGCGGCAAGACATGTCCCGAAAAATCTCCTTCGTGACACCCTGCAGAAATTTGTTATCTCGCTACAAAAAGAAAAGGAAAAGCTCGAGGAACTCATTCCTGATCTGGAGAATAAGGAAAGTCTGGATGATTATCGTATCCGGGTTCATGCGATGAAGGGAACGGCTGCCATGGTTGGGGCAATTCCGCTATCCGGGCTTGCAAAGGTGGTGGAGAAGAGAGCCCGCGCCGGTGAGCTTGAGCAGGTCAGAACTCTGCACCCTGCTTTGATGCAGGAGATGAAGCAATATATGGAGCTTTTGTCCGAGTTTGCACCGAGAGATACAAAGCCTGTGAAGAAGGCAGATATGCTTGAGGCGGTTCCCCTTTTCTCGATGCTGAGGGAGGCGCTAAATGACAGGGAATACGATACGATGGATGCGCTGATGGAGGATCTGTCCAAGTATGAGATGCCGGAGCAGGTGCAGGATAAAATGGAGCTGCTGGAAAGTCATATCATGAATCTGATGGTGGAGAATGCAATCGGGGTTGTAGATGAGATTATGACGATCTGGGAAAGTATGGTGAACAAATGAAAAGTCTGATGCTAATAGGACAATACAATAAATACACACAGGAGCTGAACTCGTATCTGGCAGATTACTTTCGAA
>CALZEZ010000015.1 GCA_945643825.1 uncultured Lachnospiraceae bacterium | reverse complement strand
GAAGGAATCGGCGGACTTCTGTGGGCTCCTGAGCTCCATGTGATTGGAGGCAGGCTCTGCATTCTGCATGCTGCGACCCCGGAGCCCTTCTTTGAGGAAGAGAGTCGTGTCATGATCCTAAAGGACGGCGGCAACCCGATCTGCAAAGAGGACTGGGAGGCACCCAGACGCATCGTGCGCGCAGACGGAACCGATATCTGTGAGGCGGGCAAAGAGATTACGCTTGATATGACACACTTTACATGGGAAGGAACGGATTATGTCATCTGGGCGCAGAGACAATTCCTTCCCAAGGATCTTGGCTCCTGGCTCTATATTGCAAAGCTGAATCCCAGAAAGCCATGGATGCTCGCAAGTGATCCAGTCGTCCTCACAAAGCCCGAATACGGTTGGGAGAACAATCACACCTTCGTGGATGAGGGACCGTTTGCACTGCAAAGAGCAGGAAAGCTCTATGTTACCTATTCCGGGGCAGGGGTTGACACCTCCTACGTAGTCGGCCTTCTGTCTATCGAACCGGGCAAGGATCCACTGCATGCATCCAATTGGAAGAAAAACAACTATCCGATCCTGACCTCCCGCAGTGTTCCCGGAGAATATGGAACCGGCCACAATGCCTATGTGGAGGATGAGAACGGAGACATCTGGAACACCTATCATGCAAGACCGGGCGTTGACGCACCTCGTTGCAGCGGCATCAGGCAGGTACATTTTGACGTGGATGGACAGCCGGTTTTGGATATGACAGAAGAACTGTCTCTTAATACAACGATAAGCCAGGTGGAAACGACGATTCAGGTTGCACCGACCTACCACAATCCGATCCTCTATGCGGATGTGCCGGACATGGACATCATTCGCTCCAAGGACAAGGAAGGACGACAGGTCTTCTACATGGCAAGCACCACCATGCATTTATGCCCCGGTGTACCGATCATGAAATCCTATGACCTTGTGCATTGGACAACGGTCAATTATGTTTACCGGATACTGGAGGAGGATGACCGCTATGCGTTAAAAAATGGGCAGGATGATTATGCCAAAGGCTCCTGGGCGGCAAGCCTTAGACAGGATCCGGAGACAGGCTGGTTCTTTGTTGCCTTCACCTGTAATTCCACACAGAAGACCTACCTGTTCATGACGGAGGATATCGAGTGCGGCCCATGGTATAGCACGACCTTCCCGGAGATGTGCTACGACAACGGCATGCTGTTTGACGAGACAGACGGCAGGAAATATATTTTCTTCTCGGAGGACTGTCAGGATGGAATTGGAACCCATAACATCTGCTATCGCGAGCTGTTTATCGATACCCGGAAGCACACGGTAGAATACGGTCCAAGACAGCTTGTTCTACATAACAGCAATTATGAGAATCCGAAGCAGGGACTGTGGGGAGAGGGCTTCCACGTATATCAGCACGGTGGCTATTACTATATCATGGTCATTCAGGGGCAGCAGTGGCAGAGACAGGAAATCTGCTGGAGAAGCAGGAGCCTACAGGGAACCGGACGCTTCGACGATGAGATAGCCGGTGATTGGACCTGTAAAAAGATTTTTGCCGGACACCTGTTTGACGCTAACGATCAGGCCTATATGCCGAATAACGGAATCGCCCAGGGAGGAATTGTGGATACCGAGGATGGAAAATGGTATTGCTTTATCTTCCAGGACACCGGAGCCGTTGGACGTATTCCGATGCTATGTCCAATGGAATGGGGCACGGAAGGAGACATGGCAGACTGGCCGGTGGTTGGAAAGTATTTGGGTGAGTCCACACCATTCCTGTTCCACAAGATGCCGGTTGTGAATCCTGTGCCGGTAAATACAGAAGAGATAGCAGGCGAGTTCCAGGGGAATGACGATTTTGAGAATGACGAGGCAGACTACCGCCCGTTTGACAGGGCAAATGATAAGTGCCCACAAATCGGAGACGGTGAGAACGACTATAACGGCTCGAACCTAAAGCTCTGGTGGCAGTGGAATCATAACCCCGACAACAGATATTGGAGCCTTACAAAGAGACCGGGCTTCTTAAGACTGCAGCCGGTCGGTGCGGTAGAGAATATCAGACACGCCAGAAATATGCTCACGCTTCGCACAATGGGACCGGTATGCGTCGGCGTGACTGCTATGGATATTTCGCATATGACCGATGGAATGACGGCAGGACTTGCTATGTTCCAACGCCGGTACGGCTACGTTGCTGTGGTTATGGAACAGGGTAAGAAGTATCTTGTGATGCAGAAGGCAGACCACAAGGAAGATGCCGACGGCAGGTGCTGTGCCAAAACAGAGCTTGGTGATGCACAAACCATCTATCTTCGCATTGACTGTGATTTCCGGGGAAGACGCGACGAGGCAGCCTTTTTCTACAGTCTTGATAATGAGAACTGGGTACAGACCGGTGAAATCCTGTCTATGTATTATGACATGCCCGACTTCATGGGCTATCGCTATGGATTGTTTGCATTTTCTGATCGTGAGACGGACGGCTTTGTTGATTTTGACTGGTTTCAATTTACGATAAAAAAGTGACTCTTTTTTTCTGGCTGTGTTATAATACCGGATAGACACTGTAAATTAACAAAAGAAAAGGATGAGAAAACCATGAATTTTATCAAAGAAAAAGGCCGTGGCATCCTGCTGTGCCTTGTGATTGCCATACCGTCGTGGTTTTTAGGAAAACTGTTTCCTATTATGGGAGGCGCAGTGATTGCCATTCTCGCCGGAATGGTGATCACCCTGTTTATCCGGGAGAAGGGAAGCCTTGAGGCGGGGATCAGATTTACCTCTAAGAAAATTCTGCAATGGGCAGTTATCCTGCTTGGCTTCGGACTGAATCTGAACGTCATTTTACAGACCGGAAAGCAGTCTCTGCCGATCATCTTAAGCACGATCGCGACCTCTTTGGTAATTGCGTTTGTATTACATAAGCTGATGCACATTCCGGGCAAAATCTCAACGCTTGTCGGTGTGGGCTCCTCAATCTGCGGCGGCTCAGCCATTGCAGCGACCGCACCGGTTATCGATGCGGACGACGAGGAGGTTGCACAGGCGATTTCCGTAATCTTTTTCTTTAACGTGCTTGCAGCACTCATTTTCCCCACGCTGGGTAACATAATTGGCTTCTCTGTGACAAGTGGTGAGGCGTTTGGTATCTTTGCCGGAACGGCAGTCAATGATACCTCCTCCGTGACAGCGGCAGCGTCCACCTGGGACAGCATGTGGAACCTGGGCTCCCAGACGCTTGATACAGCTGTGACGGTCAAGCTGACAAGAACCCTGGCGATTATCCCGATCACCTTAGGGCTTGCCCTAATCCGTGCAAAAAAAGAAAAAAGCAATGGCGAGAGCGGCAAAAAGGTCAGTCTGAAACAGATCTTCCCGATGTTCATACTGTATTTTGTTTTAGCATCTATTATCACAACCGTCTGCATGTCACTTGGTGTGAGCGGAAGCGTTTTTGCACCGATCAAGACACTCAGCAAATTCTTCATTGTTCTCGCAATGGCGGCCATTGGACTCAACACCAACATTGTGAAGCTGATTAAAACCGGAGGAAAACCGATCTTCATGGGCTTTTGCTGCTGGATCGGAATTACCGGCGTGAGCCTGCTGATGCAGAGAATACTTGGACTTTGGTAAAAAGATGAAACTGACGATGCTTGGCACCGGCAACGCGATGGTGTCGAAGATTTACAATACCTGCTTTCTTTTGGAGGAGGCAGAACAATACCTTCTTGTGGACGGCGGTGGCGGCAACCGGATTTTTGAAAGGCTGCATAATGCGGGCGTGGACGACCTGACGAAAATCCGTGATATCATCGTGACCCATACACACATGGATCACGTTCTTGGCGTTTTGTGGGTGATTCGCTCAATCTGTCAGAAGATGAATTCGGACAACTACACCGGCGAGCTCAATGTCTATGCCCATGACGAGGCAATCGCTATCATCAGACAGATGACAGAGCTTCTGATGATCGAGAAGCAGACCCGGTTTATCGGAAAACAGGTACACCTTATCCCGGTGGAGCACGGACAGACGATTCCGCTTTTAGGACATCCTGTCACGTTCTTTGACACAGGCTCTACCAAGACGAAGCAGTTTGGCTTCACGATGGAATACGCACCCGGTCAAAAGCTCACCTGCCTCGGTGACGAGCCGTACAAGGAATGTGAGCGCCCCTATGCGCAGGGCAGCACGTGGCTGATGCACGAGGCATTCTGTCTGCATGGACAGGCAGACCTTTTTAAGCCCTACGAAAAGCATCACTCGACCGTGCGGGATGCCGCAAGACTGGCCAAAGAGCTGCAGGTGGAAAACCTCCTTCTCTACCACACCGAGGAAGTGACCATAGACAACCGGAGAAAACTCTACTACGAAGAGGCAAGACAGTTTTTTGACAAGGGAATCTATATTCCGGAGGATATGGAAAGTATAGAGCTTTCAAGCGACAGAAAGGCATGACACGATTAAAATGATCCGAAAGGCAAAAAAAGACGATTTACCACAGATGATTGCGATCTTTGAGAGAGCAAGAGTATATATGGCGCAGAACGGGAACCCCAACCAGTGGGGGGACGGCTATCCAAAGGAGGAACAGCTGCGACAGGATATTGCGCGCGGCGTAAGCTATGTCTTGGAAGCAGACGGACAGCTGGATGCCTGCTTTGCCTTTATCATCGGAGAAGACCCCACCTATCTTCGGATTGATGACGGAGCGTGGCGAAACGACGAGCCTTATGGAACGATTCACCGACTGGCGTCTGCTGGCAATAGATCCGGAGTGGCTACACAGATCTTTGACTGGTGCAGTACACAGATCAGAAATCTGCGCGCAGATACCCACAACGACAACCTTATCATGCAGCATTTATTGGAAAAATATGGCTTCTTAAGATGCGGCACGATCTATGTGCGCGACTTAAGCCCGCGTATCGCCTATCATTTCGTTGCCAGAAGTGGCGATGAGATCTGTACCTATTCCCATGTGATCATGAATCCGCTTCAGGCAAAACCGGAGGAAATCCGGATCGAGGACATCGCACATGCTCTGTCGTTAATGACGAGAGCAAACGGACATTTTCCAACCTTTTATTCCGTCGGACAGCACTGCCTGTCCTGCATGGAAGAAGCAAGAGCGCGAGGCTATGAGAGAAGACTTGTGCTCGCCTGCCTCTTACACGATGCGGCGGAGGCTTATTTATCGGACATAACCAGACCGGTGAAACACCATATGGATTATTATATCGAAACAGAGCATAGACTTTTAGGGCAGATCTATGTTAAATTCTTAGGTAGTGACCTAAACGAAGAAGAGGAAGCGTTTGTAAAGTCAGTGGATGATACAATGCTGTACCATGAATTCTATCATTTTATGAAGGTTGCACTTTTTTCGCCGGCTCCACAGAAATTAACCACCCCGGATTATTCTTTTGCTGCGTTTGAAGAGGTGGAGAAAAAATATCTGGAGGCCTACCGGGAGCTGTCAGGAGACTGATTAAGGAAGGAATAGTGAAAATGAAAGCATTAAAAAAGCTGATTGTGGCAGATAAAACGTTTTACAAACAGGTGCTGATTTTAGCACTTCCGATTGCGATGCAGAGTATGATTACGATTGGTGTCAACATGTTAGACACCATCATGGTCGGACGCCTCGGCGAGCTTGAGCTGTCTGCAACGTCACTTGCAAATCAGTTTATTAACATCTACCACATTTTCTGCATGGGAATCGGCATGGGAGCAAGCGTGCTTGTATCCCGCTACTGGGGCATGAAGGAAAAGCAGCCCGAGGAAGCAATGTTAGCACTAAAGAAGACAATCTGCATCATGGTGCGCATCACGTTAAGCCTTGCACTTTTGTTTGCGGTTGCAACCCTGCTTATGCCGAATACTCTGATGAGTATGTATACCTACGACACAGAGATTATTTCGCGCGGGGCGATCTATTTCAGATATTCCGTGATCACCTATTTTTTCCTTGGACTGTCGCTTGTCTGCACTCTGGTGCTTCGCAGTGTCGGACAGGTGAGAATGCCGCTCTATGTGTCGATCGGAGCGTTCTTTGTCAACCTGATTGCCAACTATGGTCTGATTTTCGGTAAGCTTGGCATGCCGCGCCTGGGAATTGCAGGAGCCGCTCTTGGTACCCTGATTGCCAGAGTCTTTGAAGCATCGGTGATCTGCGGCTATCTCTTCTTTATCGATAAGAAGATCGGCTTTAGGCTTAAGAATCTGACGATGAAGACGGGGGATCTGCTTGGCGAATATGTGCGCATCAGTATTCCGGTTTTAATCAGTGACGGAATCCTGGCAATCGGCAATAATACCGTGGCGATGGTCATCGGACGGCTCGGAGGAAACTTCGTGGCAGCCAATGCGATCACTGCTGTGACACAGCAGATGAGCACGGTTCTCATCCAGGGAGTCTGCCAGGCGGGAGCTATTGTGACCGGACGGACGCTGGGAGAGGGAAACAAGGAAAAAGCACAGGAGCAGGGCTATGGCTTCCTTGGCTTTGGACTTGGTCTTGGTCTGGTATCCGCCCTCTTTATCATGGCGGCGAGCGGTCCGATCATCCGCTCCTATCAGGTTGGTGAGCAGACCGCACATATGGCATCGCAGCTGATGCAGGCAATCAGTCTGATCATCGTGTTCCAGGCGACCAACAGCATCATGACCAAGGGCGTGCTTCGAGGTGGCGGAGATACGAAGATGCTTATGCTTGCAGACAACATTTTTCTATGGGTTTTGTCGATTCCGCTTGGAATCGTTGCAGGCTTTGTGCTTCACCTCTCGCCATTCTGGATCTATGTCTGTCTCAAATTCGATCAGATTGCCAAGGCAGTCTGGTGTGTGCTCAGACTCAGAAGCGGCAAGTGGATCAAGAAGATAACAACAGGAAAAGTTTCGGAAAAAAAAGGAGAGTCAGGAAATGAAAAAGAAAATTCTTAGTGCGATTGTCGGTGTTCTGTTTCTGTTAAGCTACGGGATGACTGCATTTGCAGCACCGGTTGTCATGCCGGACGGACAGCTGTTTGACCCGGAGTATTATGCGGAGAATAATCCGGATGTGGCAGCTGTATTTGGAACAGACATGAATCTTTTGTATCTGCATTATCAGAACAATGGAAAGCTGGAGGGACGTCTTCCTTATGTTCCGGGGCTTGACGCAGAGGCGGTCAAGGCAGCGGCGCTTTCTGTTTCCATTTTGGATTCCAAGGCATTTGGTAAATATAGCAGTCAAATGAAGGGCTATAATGAACTTCCCGTCTTTGCCGGTCCCTTATGGCAGCCGGTTCGTATCGGAGATGATGTTGTCTTTTATACGAATGGACAAATGGATGGATCGATGGCTGCACATAATCAGGCATTTGAGATGTGCGGTCAGATTATGGCTGAGAAATATGCTGGGCTGGAGAAGCTTAATAACGAGCAGACGGAGAGGTTTTTTAGTATTACGAGAGGCCACCGCGAGGAGCTTGTTGAGCTGGGTGAATTCAAGGTGATTGATGGCTATCCAAACTGTTGCTGGAAGGCAGGACCGTCAAACGGTATGATGGTCTGCAAGATTACAAAGCGATACTACGAAGAAGCTCGATAATATTGAACAATATGGAGGGAAACAAAATGAACAATCTGGATCAGATTAAAAACCCGTATCTGCCGTCCTGGGAGTATATCCCGGATGGAGAGCCCTATGTATTTGGGGACAGAGTGTACGTGTACGGCTCGCATGACAAATTTAACGGAGACGTATACTGCATGTTAGATTATGTATGCTACTCCGCGCCGGTCGATAACCTTGCAGACTGGCGTTATGAGGGCGTTATCTTCCGCAAGGATCAGGATCCTGCAAACGGCGATCTGCAGGGCAACCTGTATGCACCGGCAGTAACGGTCGGACCGGACGGAAGATATTACCTGTACTATGTACTTAGCAGTCATGGTATTGTATCGGTAGCCGTGTGTGACAAGCCCGCAGGAGCCTATGAGTTTTTAGGCTATGTGCACTATGAGGATGGTACCTGTCTTGGAAACGCACCGACCGATGAGCCGCAGTTTGACCCGGCGGTTTTGACAGAGGGCGACAGAACCTATCTCTACACCGGCTTCTGTGGTGTGGGCGATAAGTCCAGACATGGCGCGATGGCAACCGTGCTGGGACCGGATATGCTAACCATTATCGAGGCACCGGTTTTTGTGGCACCCGGAGAACCCTACAGCCACGGAACAGGTTTTGAGGGACATGCGTTCTTTGAGGGTCCCTCGATTCGAAAGAAAGGGGATACCTATTTCTTTATCTACTCCTCCCAGCTCTTCCACGAGCTTGCCTATGCAACCAGCAAGAACCCCACAAGCGGATTTACCTACCAGGGCGTTCTTGTCAGCAACGGTGATCTGAACATCGACACCTATAAGCCGGCAGAAAAGCCGATGTGCTACTGTGCGAATAACCACGGGAGCATGGTTCAGATTGGGGACGACTGGTATATCTTCTATCACAGACATACCAACGGAACCAACTACAGCAGACAGGGGTGCTTTGAGAAGCTGACGGAGCGTGCCGACGGACTCTTCGACCAGGCAGAGATCACCTCCTGCTGCGGCGTGAAGCCCTTAAGAGGAGAGGGCGAATACCCGACCTACCTTGCCTGTCATCTTTTCAGCCCCTATGATGTGACCTACATTCCGTGGTCTGGCTGGATGGATGACCGTTTCCAGAAGATCACCCAGGAGGGCGGCGATGGTGACGAGAATCTGGGCTACATTGCCAACATGCGCCCCGGAACATCTGCGGGTTTTAAATACTTTGACTGTAAGAACATCACCAGAGTTTCTGTCACCGGCAAGGGCTATGCAACCGGTGAGGTGGAGGTAAGAACCGCATGGGACGGCGAGGTGATCGGAACCATCCCCGTGGGATATGCGAATGTCTGGAAGACAACCACGGTGGATATGCGAATCCCTGACGGCGTCAATGCCCTCTATTTTTCCTTCGCAGGACAGGGCTACTGGCAGTTTAAATCCTTTACTCTTCATGTACAATAACGATATGATAAATAGCAGCCTGTCGGTAACGATGCCGACAGGCTGTTTATCGTTTTACGTATGTGCATTTTGTACAAAACTAACAACGCTTTTTAGTGACTAATAGACTAAGTGACGGAAAAAACAAAAAAATCCATTGACACATAGGAGCTATAGAATTATTATTAAGCTACAACATAAAACGTTTTACTAAAAAGTAACGAAAATGTGGAAAGGAATTCCACCGGATATGAGTAAGATTAAAGTAAATACAGCAAACCAAAGGATGAAAACCGCACCGAATCTGTATGGTATCTTCTTAGAGGATATCAACCGTGCAGTGGATGGCGGTCTGTATCCCGAGCTTCTCAGAAACCGAAGCTTTGAGGATTCCATACTTCCGGTAGAATGTACCTCCATTCAGGACGGCTACGCATTTGAAAGTGTTTCCGGCTGGCGAGACGAGTTTAATGGCGGCGAGGGCTTGAGCAAATGGGTGCGTGAGGGAAATGTACCGAAGACGGAGATTCCCGGCTGGTATGTGAACAGTGCCACGATGGAGCTCGACCGTGAGGATACCCTGAATAAGAACAGACAGGTTTCCTTAAAGGTGGATTTTGAGGCTGGTGGTCAGCTTAGAAACATCGGCTTTTGCGGAATCCCGCAGGTGGAGAACGAGGAGTACCGCCTGTATCTGTTTGCCAGAGCGAAGGAGCCGGTTGAGCTTGCGATAGCAATGGAGGAAAATGGAACAGGGTTTCCCTGTGGCACGTTAACCATAGCCTCGGATGAATTTACATATTACGAGCTGGATTACAAAGCACAGGCATATATGGAAAAAGGATGCCTTCTGCTTCAGACAGCAAAAGAAGCACAGATCAAGCTTGGATTTATCTCCCTGATGCCCAGGGATACCTATAAGAACCATGGACTGAGGAGGGATATCGTTGAGAAGCTTGCGGCAATGCATCCGAAGTTTTTCCGCTTTCCAGGTGGCTGTATCGTCGAGGGCTTTACGATTTCCACAGCGATGCGTTTCCACGATGTGATTGGACCTGTCTGGGAGCGCAAGGGACATCAGCTGATGTGGCATTATAGAAGCTACGATGCAGTTGGATTTCACGAGTATCTGCAGCTTTGTGAGGATCTGGATATGGAGCCTCTTTATGTATGCAACTGTGGTATGACCTGCCAGGCACGAATGGAAGTGCTGATGGAGGGTGAGCTTCAGGACGAGATGCTGCAGGATACGCTTGATGCGATCGAGTATGCAATCGGTGCACCGGATACAAAATGGGGAGCGCTTCGAGCTTCCATGGGACATCCGGAGCCCTTCAAATTGAATTACATCGAAATCGGAAATGAGAACTGGGGACCGGCGTACGAGGAGAGATATCAGAGATGGTACCAGACGCTGACGGAGAAATACCCGCATCTGATCTGCATTGCCAACTCCCATTTAGAGGAAAAAGGACTGCCGGCGCCGATCGTTGATGAACATTATTACGATACGGCAGAGTATTTTGCGGAGAACACCCATTTCTATGACGACTATGACCGCAAGGGACCGAAGATTTTTATCGGAGAGGTTGCCGTAGTCAGAGGTTTTACCGCACAGCTTTACGGAGCACTTGCCGAGGCTGCATATTTTACAGGCGTCGAAAAGAATCAGGATGTTGTGACGATGGTTTCCTACGCACCGCTTCTTGAAAACGTGCATTATCAGTCCTGGTTCCCGAATCTGATCCGCTTTGACGGTCATCGCAGTGCCGGAATTCCAAGCTATTATGTATGGAAGATGTTTGGAAATAACCGTGGTGACTATGTTGTTGAGGACGAGACGACAACAGGCCGGATAAAGAGACCGGTCAAAGGAGTTCTCTCGATTCACGGAAAACCCGGCATGAAATGCTCTTATCCGGTTTGGAACGACAAACCCCTGGAATTGACCCACGAGCTGATGGGTCACCTGCAGATAGATGGAGATACCGTAACGATTCTTCCTCCGGATGAGGAGCAGAAGAAAGAAAGCAAGAGATATTACGGTGCAAAGCTTGACGACGCTTTCCTGATCTTCGGTGAGGAAAAGGCACAGGCAGGAACCTTCACAATGAAGGTATTCGTGGAGGCCGGACAGGAAATCGAGCTTGGCGTATTCCCCTACAGACTACCCGAGCAGACCTACGTGGCGGATGAGACGAATCCACCCAAGCCCTGGAATGTGGAAAATACACGTCCCTTCCTCTGGAAGCTCTCCAAAGAGCGAAGTGAAGTCCTCGACACAATGGGTGGCGGACCAAAGCCTCTTAGCATGGAGATAAAGGAAGGTACTCATTTCGCAGAGGATGGATGGCATACGATCACCTGGAAAACAGACCTGGATCAGATGCAGTTCTTTGTGGACGATAAGCTGATTCATGAACTGGATATTCCTTCGTTCCCGGTGGTCAGCACAGTGGCAACGGTGACAGAGGATGAAGTACTTCTGAAGGTTGTAAATATTGCAGAAAGCGATGAACCGGTCGAGATTGCATTGGACTGCGATGTGGCAGACGAGTATCAGGTATCGCTTCTTACCGGTGATAAAACGCAGATGAACACGTTGGAGGAACCGGAGGCTGTATCCGACAGGGAGCTTTCCCTTAAGGGAGCCGGAAAACAGTTTACCTACCTCGCACCTAAGCTTTCCGTGAGTATCATAAAGCTTCAGAAAACAAAGTAATGGAGGATGAAAATGAAAGCATTTTTTTCTAACAAAAAGAAAGTAAGAGGGTTCAAGGAATTTCTGTACATCGTTCCTTTCTTACTTTTAGTGCTACTCTTCTCATACTATCCTTTGTATGGCTGGGTATACGCATTTTTTGATTACAAGCCGCCATTCCCGCTTTCCTGGGATAAATTCGTAGGCTTCAAATGGTTTGTTTCCATGGTGGAAAATGATGTCAAGCGCAGACAGCTTCTGATGGTGCTTCGAAATACGTTTGCGATGAGTGGTATCAGCTTAATCTTCTCCTGGTTCCCGATGATCTTCGCAGTATTTCTCAACGAGATCAAATGCGTACCGTTCAAGAAGGTTGTTCAGACTGTAACAACTCTTCCGAACTTCATCAGCTGGGTGCTTGTATATTCCATCGCTTACTGTATCTTTAACAGTACCGGCGTTGTCAATGCAATCGGCATGAATCTTGGACTTATCGATACTCCGGTTCTTTTCTTACAGTCCTCTGAGCATCTGTGGTTTAAGATGTGGCTGTGGCTGACCTGGAAAAATGCAGGATGGGCAGCTATCATGTATATCGCAGCCATCAGTGGTATTGATGAGGAGCTCATGGAGGCAGCTAAGGTTGACGGCGCTTCCCGTATGAAGATCATCTGGCACATTACGATCCCGAGTATCCTTCCTACCTACTTTGTTCTGGTTATGCTTAACCTGGCAAACTTCTTATCCAATGGTATGGAGCAGTACTTCGTATTCCAGAATGCATTCAACAAGGATGCGATTCAGGTTTTGGATCTCTACGTTTACAACCTCGCAATGGGCAGCGGTGGATATTCCCTTTCTACTGCAATCAGTATTCTGAAGAGTGTGGTTAGTGTTATTCTGTTGTGTGCAACCAACAAGATCTCCAGACTCATCAGAGGCGAAGGCTTCATTTAAGGAGGATGGAAATGAAAGAGAAGAATTTAGCAAGCAAGAAAGTAAAATACAAGGTAAGTATCGGCGACCGCATGATCAGCGTTCTCACCTACATCATCTACTCAATTTTTGCTTTTGTATGTGCTTACCCGTTTTACTATATCTTTATCAACACAATCAGTAACAACGACCTAAGCCAGAGAGGTAAGGTTATCTTTTGGCCAAAGGAAGTACATTTTACCAACTATGCACAGGTAATGAAGATTGAGGGTCTGTTCCAGTCACTGAAGGTTTCGGTAGCCAGAACGGTCATCGGTACAATTTTCACAGTAATCATTGCCGCATTCCTTGGTTACATGTTCACCAGAGAGACGATGTGGCACAGAAAATTATGGTTCCGTATGGTAGCAGCCACAATGTACTTCAATGCCGGTATTATTCCGTGGTTTATCACGATGAAGAACCTGGGACTTACCAATAACTTCTGGGTATACATTTTCCCGGTAGCTGTTCAGCCCTTCTACATCATTTTGTGTAAGACCTTTGTAGAGTCCGTGCCAAAAGAACTGCAGGATGCCGCGGAAATTGACGGAGCAGGAACGTTAAGGATTTTCTTTAGCATCATCATTCCGGTTATCAAGCCGATTCTTGCAACGGTAGCAATCTTCGCAGCAGTAGCACAGTGGAACTCCTTCCAGGATACCCTGTTACTGGTAACCGATGATAAGCTCTACACACTGCAGTACACACTGTATCAGTACATCAACCAGGCAAGCTCCTTGAATGCTCTGGTTAAAAAATAAAAGTAATATGCCAGCTTT
>CALZEZ010000014.1 GCA_945643825.1 uncultured Lachnospiraceae bacterium | reverse complement strand
ATCGAATGCCGCAAAAAGAGCTGGAATATAGGGATTATCGAATTCAATATGTGTGTTTCGAGGATCATGTAAGAATTATAGGCTATGGAGGAACAGCAGTTGCCGTTCGTATTCCGGATCGTATTGACGGACTGCCTGTCACAGAGATTGAGAAGAAGGTTTTTCTGAGTAGGAAGAAGCTCAAAAGAGTAATGCTTCCGAATTCCCTTACTGAAATCGGAGACTGGGCGTTTGCATATTGTACCGGTCTGGAGGAGATTACCTTTCCCAGACATCATTTTAAATACGGAAAAGGTATTTTTCTGGAATGTGGACAACTAAAGAAAATTGCTTTTGAAGATTCTATGCAGTTGGTTAATGAGGACATCAGTGTACTGATGGCCGCGGCATTAACACAGTTTGATGCTTATTATCTGTTTGACCCGGAGCATGCCGGTGATGAGGAGTGGATAGCAAAATGGGATTTTAAGCTTCGGCAGTTTCTGGAGACGGACGACATGGAGGGATATACGAAAACCGTACTCTGTGGTGAAGAGGATTATGGAGGAAGGGATAATATCCTGGAATTTTATCTGGACAAACGACGAAGGGAAAAGGTTAGAATGATTCTGTTGCGTCTGCTTCATCCCTACGGAGTAAAGGAGTCTTTTCGAGCGGAGATGGCAACCTACCTGCAGAATCACCGGAAGGGGGCGCAGGAGGGAGAACAGAGCTGGCGGGTTGTTCTGGAAGAGTATCCGGATTCTCTTTGCCATTACGAATTGTTGGGAGAATGTAACTGTATTCTGGAAGAGAATGTTGATGCGATGTTGACAGATCTTGGTGAATCGCATGCTGAGATGAAGGCTTTTCTACTAAGATATAAGCATGAGAAATTAAATCATCAGGATTTCTTTGCAGGGTTCTCTTTGGACAGTTGGTAAAAATAACGAAAATAACATCTATTTGGTATAAATGTATACAATTACCGTTGCATGCGGTTGACATTATAGTAATTTTATAGTAACATTTTTAAGTCAACGATGATGTGAGCAGCATTCCGGCATCATCTTTTTTTTTTGACAGGAAGTAAAAGTAGGAATGAAATACAAGGAGTGAGAAGATGTATCGTTATATCATCAAGCGGGTTTTGCTCGCTATTTTAACTGTTTTCATCGTGTCTGCCATTACTTTTTTTGGTATGAATGCGATTCCGGGAGGCCCGTTTAATAAGGAGAAGGCACCGAGTGCAGAGGTTCAGGCGGTGTTAGAAGCCAGGTATAATCTGGATAAGCCTGTGCCAGAGCAGTTTGCGATTTATTTAAAGAATCTTATGAAGGGAGATATGGGAGTATCGTTAAAGACCGGTCGTGAGATTTCGACTGTTATTGGGGAGTCTTTCCCGATTTCGGCAAGACTCGGTGGTTTTGCGGTTTTGATTGCCACCATTACCGGATTGATTCTTGGCAGTATTGCGGCATTAAAGAGAAATGGAATTGCAGATCGTATCATTATCTTTTTTACGACATTGGCGACGGCAGCTCCGAGTTTTGTGCTGGCAACACTTTTATTATATGTATTCTGCATTAAGCTAGGATGGACTCCGGTCTGGAGTCCGGATGAACCGCATTACTTATTGCCGGTGATTGCGCTTTCCCTGTACCCCATGGCATACATTACACGTTTAACGAAGACAAGTATGTTGGATGCTCTTGGGCAGGATTATGTTCGTACGGCAAAGGCAAAGGGTGTTGCCAATCATAAGGTTATTTTTAAGCATGCACTTCGAAATGCGGTGATTCCGGTTATCACCTATGTTGGACCTATGACGGCCTATACGCTGACCGGTAGTCTGGTTATTGAGAATATCTTTACGATTGGAGGACTGGGTTCCAAATTTGTATCCAGCATTACCAATCGTGATTATACAATGATTATGGGAACGACAATTTTCCTTGCTGCGATCATGGTTACTATGAATCTGCTCACAGATATTGTGTACAAGATTGTTGATCCGCGAATCAAACTGGATTAAAGGAGGAACGACTGTGGAATCAAACATTGAGAATATGCCGAAGAAGAATATCTTTAGTGCACAGATAGATGTTGCGAAATTTGAAAAGGCTACAGAAGAGGAAAAACGTCAGCAGGACGTTATGAGTGAATCCACCACCTTTTTTAAGGATGGAATGAAAAGACTGATGAAGAATCCACTTGCAGTCGGAAGTATGATTTTCCTGATTCTGATTGTTTTAGTTATTCTGATTGCACCGAAGGTTGTGCCCTACAGCTACTCGCAGATTAATACGGTAAATGGTGTGCGTGATAAGGGTGCAAAGAATATGAAGCCATTTGAGTATTCGGAGCTTGAACAGAAATATATGGCAGAGGGCGGAAAGGTATTTCCTCATATCATGGGCACAGATGAGCAGTGTCGTGATTACTTTATTCGAGTTGTGTATGGAACACGAGTTTCTCTCTCCATTGGACTGGTTGCCAGTGTCATGGTTCTTATTATCGGATTATTATATGGAAGTATCTCCGGTTATTTTGGTGGGCGAGTCGATCTGGTGATGATGCGAATTGTAGATATCATCTATTCCTTGCCGGATTTGTTGATGGTGATTCTCCTATCCGTGGTCTTGGGAGCGACGATTACTCCGCTCATTGAGGGAACTTCCCTGGCAAAGATTGGTACAAACCTAATCGCACTGTTCATTGTGTACGCACTGTTGTACTGGGTTGGCATGGCTCGTTTAGTCCGTGGACAGATTCTGACAATCAAGAGTAACGATTATGTTCTGGCGGCGCGTGCAACCGGCGCAAAGAGTGGCAGAATCATCCGCAAACACATTATTCCGAACTGTATCAGTGTTATTTTTATCTCTACAGCACTTCAGGTACCTTCGGCAATTTTTACTGAGAGTTACTTAAGCTTTTTAGGCTTAGGTGTTTCCGCGCCCATGCCATCCCTAGGAAGTCTTGCAAACTATGCAAGAGAGGGTCTGGTAAGCTATCCGTATAAATTAATTTTCCCGGCAGTTGTAATCATCCTCATCGTCCTTTCCTTTAACCTTTTAGGTGATGGTTTGCGTGATGCGTTTGATCCGAAGCTTAAGAAATAGGACGAAAGGAGAATGCGAAGATGAGTGAAGAATATATTTTGCAGGTAAAGGATCTGCATACCTCCTTTTTTACGGATTCCGGAGAGGTAAAAGCGGTCAATGGTGTGAATTTTAATCTGGCACCCGGAAAGATTCTGGGAATCGTCGGAGAATCCGGATCAGGCAAATCGGTTACAGCCTATTCAATCATGCAGATTCTTGCCGATACCGGTCGCATTACATCCGGTCAGGTGTTATATAAGGGACAGGATCTCACCAAATTTGATAAAAAGCAGATGCATGGCTTTCGAGGAAAGTGCTGCAGCATAATTTTCCAGGATCCTATGACTTCCCTAAATCCGGTTTATTCAATTGGTAACCAGTTGGTGGAAGCCATCATGCTCCACACTGACAAGGACAAGAAAGCGGCAAAGGCACGTGCAATCGAAATGTTGGAACTGGTGGGTGTCAATGAGCCACAGAAGCGTGTAAAGCAGTATCCGCATGAGCTGTCCGGTGGTATGCGTCAGCGTGTGATGATTGCGATGGCATTGGCTTGTGAGCCGGATATTCTGATTGCGGATGAGCCGACAACAGCTCTTGATGTGACGATACAGGCGCAGATTCTTGAGCTGATGCAGGAGCTGCAGAAGAAGCTTGGAATGGCAATTATTATGGTAACACATGATTTAGGTGTCATTGCAAGTATGTGTGATGAAATCATCGTCATGTATGGCGGACGTGTCTGCGAGCGAGGAACGGCAGAGGACATTTTCTATCGTCCTGCGCACGAGTATACGAAGGGCTTGCTTCGTTCTATTCCAAAGGCAGACGGAAGTAAGGAACGCCTTGTTCCGATTGCCGGCAATCCAATCAATCTTTTGAATCTGCCAAAGGGCTGTGCTTTCTGTGCAAGATGTGATGAGGCAATGAAAATATGTCTTGACGAGGTTCCGCCTCAGGTGCAGATGCCGGATGGACATTATTCATCCTGCTGGCTGGCATATAAGAAAAATCTGGATGAACGTGGAGAGGCAGGTGTAGTAGAATGAATAACGAATACCTGATTGAGGTTGAGAATTTAAAACAGTATTTTCCCATTAAAACCGGATTTTTTAAGACGACTCCACTTAAGGCGGTAGATGGCGTGTCCTTTAAGATTAAGCCCGGAGAAACGTTAGGTCTTGTAGGAGAATCCGGATGTGGCAAAACGACTGTCGGACGATCTATTCTGCGTTTATATGAACCGACCGATGGTGTTGTCAAATATAATGGGGAGATCATCACTGCATCGAATATGCAGGAGTATAGAAAGCACATGCAGATGGTATTTCAGGATCCCTATTCTTCCTTAAATCCCAGAATGACGGTAGAGGACATTATCGGAGAACCGCTGGATGTTCATAAATTATATGAGAACAAAGCACAGAGACGTGAGAAAATTCTGTCTCTGATGGAGCTTGTTGGCCTCAATGCCGAGCACGCAACACGATATGCGCATGAGTTCTCCGGTGGACAGAGACAGCGAATCGGTATTGCCAGAGCACTGGCGGTTGATCCGAAGTTTATCGTCTGTGACGAGGCGGTCAGCGCACTCGATGTTTCGATTCAGGCACAGGTGATTAATATGTTTGAGGATCTGCAGCAGAAGCTTGGGGTGGCATATCTGTTTATTGCCCATGATCTGTTGGTGGTTAGACATATTTCCAATCGTATTGCGGTAATGTATCTTGGAAGAATCGTGGAGGTGGGAGATGCAGATGATGTATATGAGCATCCGCAGCATCCCTATACAGAATCCTTACTCAGTGCAGTTCCGATTCCGGATCCGATTCAGGCAAAGGAGAATAAGCGTATTGTTCTGTCCGGCGATGTGCCGAGTCCTATGAATATGCCGACCGGATGTGCATTCCGTACCCGGTGCCGATATGCGACAGAGCGTTGTGCGACAGAGTGTCCTTCGTTGCTGGATCGTGGAAATGGTCATGAAGTGGCATGTTTTAACAGATAAAATTGTACAAAATTTTCTTGCATTTTTTGTGATTATGTTATATTTTAAAGCAAGCAATGTTATTGTGTTTGTAAGAACACTTAGTAATATTGAATCCAAGCGGAGTGTAAAGTAGAAGAGGAGGCTTATTATGAAGAAAAAAGCGATTGCACTTTCTTTGGCTCTCGTAGTAACGATGGGTACTTTAGCTGCATGTGGCAGCAATGCACCTGCTGATACAACGGGAGATGCAGCTGTAGAGAGTACTACAACTGATGAAACAGCAGAAGCTCCGGCAGCTGATGATACAGCTACTGTTGAGAATGAGAATGCTGTAGATGCTCATGACTGGGCAGCATACGATGCATTGATTAAAGAGATCAAGGCTACAACAGACTTTGAGGCTCGTGAGGCATTGATGCATCAGGCAGAGGATATGCTCATGGAGACAGGAGCAATCTGCCCAATTTACTATTACACAGATCTTTACATGCAGAAGGCAGATGTTTCCAACATCTATTCCAACCTGTATGGTTATAAGTTCTTCCAGTTTGCAGAGACAAGTAAGAATGAACTGAACATTAACCTTGCAAGTGAGCCGGATAAGCTTGATCCTGCATTAAACAGTAGCGTTGATGGTGCTTGTCTTGCTGTTAACAGCTTTGCAGGCTTATATTCCTATGACAAGGATCTCAATGTAATTCCTGATCTTGCAAAAGAGACCGTTGTAAGTGAGGATGGACTTACTTATACAATCACCCTTCTTCCTGATCTGAAATGGTCAGATGGTTCTGAGTTAAACGCAAAAGATTTTGTATATGCTTGGAATCGTGCAATTGATGAGAAAACTGCAGCAGACTATGCTTACATGTTTGATGTAATTGCAACCAACGATGACGGAACACTTAAGGTAGCAGCAAGTGAGGACGCTCAGACGCTTACCATTGAGTTAAATGCTCCCTGTGCATATTTCTATGAACTGCTCGCATTCCCTGCATATTTCCCTGTAAAACAGAGTGAAGTTGAGGCTGCTGCGGACTGGGAGACCAATCCTGGTGCATGGTGTCAGGAAGCAGGCTTTGTAACAAACGGTGCATATACCTGTACCGAGTGGAAGCATGATGAGAGCATGGTTTACACCAAGAACCCGAACTATCACAGAGCAGATGAAGTTAAGGTTGAGACCTTAAAATTCATGTTAAGTGCTGACGATACCGCTATCTTTGCAGCATACAATGCAGGTAACCTTGATTTCGCTGATACCGTTCCTACCGATGAGATTGCAAACTTAAAGGGTAACCCTGAGTTCTATGTAATCGATCAGATGGGTACCTACTATGCAAGCTTTAATGTAAACAGCTCTCTGTTCGAGGGCAAGACTGCTGATCAGGCAAATGCTATGAGACGTGCGTTTGCATTATTGATCGATCGTGATTACATCGTTGAGAACATCGGTCAGGCTGAGCAGGTTCCTGCAAATGCATTTATTCCTAATGGAATGGCTGATGGTCACGGCGGTTCCTTTAAGTCTAATGATGCTGAGTACACCTATCCGGATGAGGCAACTGTTGGTTATTACGATCCTTCCTGGTCTCAGGAGAATGTTGACAAGGCAATTGCTCTGTTAGAGTATGCCGGCTTCAAGTTTGAGGATGGTATGTTGTCTGCAGATACTCCGATCAGCTTCGAGTATCTGACAAATGATGGATCTGGACATATTGCCGTTGCTGAGGCTCTTCAGCAGGATTTCGGAGCAATTGGTATTAATATGACCATCAAGAGCGTTGACTGGAATGTATTCCTGAATGAGAGAAAAGCTGGTAACTACGATGTAGCTCGTAACGGCTGGGTAGCAGATTTTGGCGATCCAATCAATATGCTTGAGATGTGGACAACAGATTCTGGTAACAACGATTGTCAGTTTGGTAAATAATATTTTTGTTAGAAATTCCGTTTGGATAAAGAGCCGGGGCATTTGCCTCGGCTCTTTTTTAACAGATTTGAGAGCAGTAAAATAAAACTTGCATAATGAAATAGTCTATGTTATTATAAAAATTGCTTGTGTGATCAGGCTTTTTTGATTAACGGAGGTTTCAAATGGAGATATTAAGAATTATACTGACAATTGTATATATTATCGCTTGCATTGGACTTGTTATTGTTGTTCTGATGCAGGAGGGCAAGGCCGCAGGACTTGGATCCATCAGTGGTGCTGCTGAGACATATTGGGGTAAGAACAAGGGACGTTCCATGGAAGGCGCTTTGGTAAAGATTACAACCGGTCTGGCAGTTGGATTTATGGTTATTTCCATTATTCTGAATTTGAATTTTTAATGAATGATGATGTAGACTGTTCGGGAATGCTCTTGCGATGCGGGAGTATTCCTTTTTTTGTGTAATAGAAAGGCATGGTGTAGCAAATGGACACAATGTTTGAAAGGCGAAAAGAATTAATCTGTCAATTTGTGGAAGAAGAACGATATGTTCCCATGAAGGAAAAAGAGATGGCCATGCTGATGCAGGTCAAACCGGAGGATAAAGAAGAATTTCATAAAGTTATTGATGCGTTACTTGAGGAAGGACGTATCATGAAATCTGCAAAGGGTAAGCTGTTAAAAGGGGATGGTACTGTGCTTAAGGGAACCTTTCTTGCAACGAACCGGGGATTTGGCTTTGTAGAAGTGGAGGGCAGAACAGAGGATCTGTTTATTCCGGTAAACTGTGTAAATGGTGCTTTTCACAAGGATGTGGTTCAGGTCATGCTGCGACCAGCAGGTAGGATGAATGGTGGTAGCAGGATGAGGCAGGAGGCTGAAATTCGTCAGATTCTCTCTCATGGAATCACGAAGATCGTAGGAACCTATGAACCATCCAAAACCTTTGGTTTTGTGTTGCCGGATGATACAAAGATTCCATTTGATGTTTTTGTGGATCAGAAGAACTCCATGGGAGCGGTAGAAGGGCACAAGGTTGTTGTGAAAATACTCGATTATGGAGGAAAAGGGAGAAAACCTGAGGGACAGATTGTGGAAATACTTGGACACATCAATGATCCCGGAGTGGATATCCTATCCATTGTGAGAGGCTATGAGTTGCCCATGGAGTTTGATGAAAGGGTGTTAAATCAGGCAAATCGCGTGGCACATGAGGTGTCAGAGGCAGATAAGGTCGGAAGGACAGACCTTCGAAATGTGCAGATGATTACCATTGATGGGGAGGATGCTAAGGATCTGGATGATGCGGTGAGTCTTTCAATGGAGGGAGCGCTTTATCATCTTGGTGTGCATATTGCGGATGTGGCAAACTATGTTCAGGAGAATTCGGCTCTGGATAGGGAGGCACTAAAGAGAGGAACCAGCGTATATCTGGTGGATCGTGTGATTCCAATGCTTCCGCATACCTTAAGCAATGGAATCTGTTCTCTGAATGCAGGGGAGGAAAGGTTAGCCTTATCCTGTCTCATGACAATCGACCAAAAGGGAGAGGTAATTGATCATCAGATAGTTGAAAGTGTGATTCGGGTGGATCGACGTATGAGCTATAACCAGGTGAAGAAAATACTGGAGGAGGGAGATACAGCCTTGGAGAAGGAGTATGGGGAGCTTATTCCTATGCTGAAGCGGATGGAGCAGCTGGCGCATATCCTACGGAACAAGAGACATATGAGAGGCTCAATTGACTTTGACTTTCCGGAATCGAAGATATATCTGGACAAAGAAGGGCATCCACTGCAGATTCAGCCATATGAGCGCAATGTGGCAACCAGGCTTATTGAGGACTTTATGCTGATTGCCAATGAAACGGTTGCACAGCATTACTACTGGATGGAAAGTCCTTTTGTGTACCGGACACACGGGATACCGGATCCGGATAAAATAAAGAAATTAAGTCTTTTTATTCATAATTTCGGTTATGGGATAAAGACCTCACAGGAGGAGATTCATCCGAAAGAGATTCAGAAGCTGATAGAGAAAATAGAGGGAACCGATGAGGAGGCATTGATCAGTCGTCTCACATTGCGAAGCATGAAGCAGGCGAAATATACCGTAGATTGCACCGGTCACTTTGGACTTGCCTGCAAATTTTATTGTCATTTTACCTCGCCTATACGCCGTTATCCGGATTTACAGATTCATCGGATCATTAAGGACGATCTGCGAGGAAGATTATCCCAGGAGAAAAGAAAACACTATGAACAGATTCTTCCGGAGGTTGCAAGACAGTCATCAATCAAGGAAAGACGTGCGGATGAAGCTGAGCGCGAAACGGATAAGCTGAAAAAAGCGGAATATATGGAGTCAAGGATAGGAGAAGTGTTCGAGGGGGTGATCTCCGGTATCACTTCCTGGGGGATTTATGTGGAGCTTGCGAATACGATTGAAGGACTAATTCCGGTGTCTCTTCTGCCTGACGACTACTATTATTATGATGAGTCGTCCTATGAGATGGTAGGAGAGGATACGGGGCGTCGTTACAAGCTTGGGGAACGGGTTTTTGTAAAGGTAAAATCGATTGACAGATTGAATCGTACCATAGATTTCCTGATGGTTGATTCATTTTAACCATTGGTTAACTTGCAATTATATTAGAATATGATATGATACTAGAGAGGCAGGTGAGAGCAGAATGGCCAGAGAGAGTAAGCTGGTAGCGAATAATAAAAAAGCATATCATGAATTTTTTGTTGAAGAGAGATTCGAGGCAGGTCTTGCTCTTGCCGGAACAGAAGTGAAATCCCTCCGTATGGGAAAGTGCAGTATTAAGGAGGCATTTATTCGCATCGAGAAAGGAGAGGTATTTGTCTACGGAATGCACATCAGTCCTTATGAGAAGGGTAATATCTTCAACAAGGATCCTCTTAGACCGAAAAAGCTGCTGCTTCATAAAAGGGAAATCTGGAAGCTTGCGGGGCAGATTAAGGAGAAAGGCTATACGATTGTTCCCCTTCAGGTGTATTTTAAGGAGGGCAGAGCAAAGATAGAGATTGGTCTTGCCAAAGGTAAGAAGCTCTATGATAAACGCCAGGATATCGCGAAGAAGGATCAGCGTCGCGAGGCGGAAAAGGATTTTAAAATTCGTAATCTGCACTAAATTATAATGGTGCAGATAAATAAGGGCCAGTTAAGGTTTCGACAGGGGTCTTGCAGCTGGAGAAGCGAGTCGCATGCAGTGCGTTAAACGGCAAACTTAAAAATAAACGCTAACGATAATTTAGCATACGCTGCCTAATGACAGCAGTCGTCCTCAGGGCACTCACACCTTGAGATAACGGCTTCGACGATGTGAGAAACAACGCGGGCTAAGCTTTGCCCCCGCGGGCGTATGATGAAGCTACCAAGCTATGTTGGTTGTTCCTTTCCGGCATAGTGAGGGAAAGAGGGTTTCCTACAATAAGGAACTACACTCGTAGAAGGACAGGGAATAGGCTTTTGGACAGGGGTTCGACTCCCCTCTGGTCCATTCAGTATTACTAAACCAGTGAGAACGATGGTGTTCCCACTGGTTTTCTTTTGCAAAAACATGCTATAATAGATGAAATGTCAACAGAACAACGTTTAAATAAGGGAGGATCTGTTATGGCACAAAAGGAGTATGTTGTAGCCGGGTATTTGTTTACAAATGAGGTTGAGGCAAAGCAGGCAAATGTTGAGTTACAGAAAATTCATTTTTTTGACACAAAGATGGATTATACTAACTCTGAAAATACACTTCTTCTCTATAAGAAAATCCTGGAAGAGCATTTATTCAGGACTCCAATTGGAATGGATTATTTAAGACGGATCAGACAGCTGATAATAGATCGCGGAATGCCAGAGGCAGAAGTGCCGCCCATACCTGTGGATACCTTTACAAGAATGAGAAACCGGACAGATATAAATGGTACTATGAAAAAAAGGGTAGAGCTGACACAGACGGATAATGTACAGAAGGCATTTCGCTTTTCCCTGATGATAAATGTGGCTCTCATTGCTATGGTTATAGCATTGTTTGTGATAGCACTGACGAGCAACAATCCCAATATACTAAATTATAAAAGGAATCTGGTTAATCAATATGCAGCATGGGAACAGGAGCTGACGCAGAGAGAAGAAGCGTTGCGTGAGGCGCAGCTGCAGTATCACATGGAAAATGGAGATTAAGCACGAGCGGAGGGAATTGCTAATGGAAGCTTTGAAAATTTTAGTTGTAGATGATGAAAGCCGAATGCGTAAGCTGGTAAAGGATTTCCTGATTAGAGATGGCTATAGTGTATTAGAGGCAGGTGATGGCGGTGAAGCACTTGATATTTTCTTTGAAATGCAAAGTGAGATTGCGCTGGTGATTCTGGATGTCATGATGCCGAAGCTGGATGGCTGGCAGGTGTGCAGGGAAATCAGGCAGTACTCTAAGGTGCCGATTATTATGTTGACGGCAAGGACGGATGAAAGGGACGAGCTTCAGGGCTTTGACCTGGGAGTGGATGAGTATATTGGAAAACCATTTAGTCCGAAGATTCTTGTGGCACGAGTGGAAGCAATCCTTCGTCGTACCAATCAGTTTCAGAAGGAGGAGAACATCAGAGCGGGTGGAATCGAGCTTGACATGGCAGCGCACCAGGTGACCATAGATGGGAAGCCGATTGAACTGAGCTATAAAGAGTTTGAGTTACTGCATTTCTTCATGAAAAATGAGGGACTGGCATTGTCGAGAGAAAAGATATTGAATGAGGTTTGGAACTACGATTATTTTGGTGATGCCAGAACCATTGACACACATGTGAAGAAGCTGAGAAGCAAAATGGGTGATAAGGGCGATCTGATTAAGACCATTTGGGGTCTTGGATACAAATTTGAAGAAGTTTAGAAGAAAACATTTCGTGATATACAGAGGATTTTATGAGTACACAGAAAGAAGCAAAACGGTTTGAACGATATAAGATCTTTTTTAGAATCATAGTTATGGGAGTAATGCTGTCCTGCGTGATATTTAGCTTGATTCTGCCGAATGAAACGGATTATTATTTTGAGGTTTCTAAAGAGCAGAGTGCAAAAACAGAAAATGTAAAGGACGAATTACTGTATGAGGGATCCTTTGAATGGATTAAGAGTACTGGCGAACACGTGGCTATTGCACTTCCCGGAAGGCTTGATATACCCAGAGGCGAAGTCGTTGTTTTGGAAAGCAGGATTCCTGAGGATTTCGTGGAAACAGCGATCATTCTGCGTTCCTCTCAGCAGGATGTGAGGATTTTCATAGGTGGCGAACTTCGTGTGGATTACAATACAGTTCATTCGCGTCCGGTAGGCTCCCAGACAACCAGCAGATATGTGATCTGTAAAACAGGTCGTGAGGATGCCGGTGCAATGCTTCGGATAGAGACAAGGTCTGATGCTACAGAGTATTCCGGTGTGGTAAATGAGGTTTTTGCCTGTGATAAGATGGATTTCTGGCTTTATATCTATAAGCAGTATGGAGCAGATGTTTTTTTCGGGCTGTTTCTCATTTTTATCGGAATCTTTACCATAGGTGTGAGCATATGCCTGACGATTGGCTTTAAGGGAGAGTACGATCTGGAATTTATTGGATGGTGTGTTCTTTTGGTTGGTGGATGGCTGTTAGGAGAATCCAAATTACGACAGCTTATGGTGGACAATTCCTCTGTGCTATCAAATCTTTGCTTTATCATCATCATGCTGGCACCTGTTCCACTAATGATTTTTTTAAATGGAATCCAAAATGGGCGTTACAAGAAATGGTTTCGCACAATTAGCTTTTTGGCATATGCGAATTTCGGATTGTCGTGTTTTCTGCAGATCTGCAATTTAGTGGATTTTGTAGATGATATTTTTGTGTCTCACATCATTCTTGTTATTTCCTTTTTCGTGGTACTGGCTACCTTTTTTGTGGATGCAAGAAGAGGATTTATCCGCGAATATAAGGGTATATGCTTTGGAATGCTTTGTCTGATGATATCCGTCATAATTGAAGTGATTATGATGTATATGATGACTGTGGTATCGGGAATGATTGTTACAATCGGAGTCCTTATTTTTGTGGGAACGGCATTTATTAAAACGGTTAAGGATATTCGAAGCCGTGAACGCAAAAAGCAGGAGGAACGCCTGAATGAACAGCGCAAACAATCAGAGACTATGTCGATGCAGATGATTCAGACGCTGTCAAATACATTAGAGGCCAAGGATGAATATACAAGAGGTCATTCCCGTCGTGTGGCAGATTATTCCGTTTTAATTGCGAGACGACTTGGAATGAGTGAAGAGCAGGTTGCAAAACTGCATTATGCCGCTTCTCTTCATGACATAGGAAAGATTGGTGTGCCGGATATTATTCTCAATAAGCCTACGAGACTTTCGGATGAAGAATATACAATTATCAAGAAGCATACGACAATCGGTGCAGACATTCTAAAAAATGTAGAGCTGATTACC
>CALZEZ010000013.1 GCA_945643825.1 uncultured Lachnospiraceae bacterium | reverse complement strand
GTCGTTCCCGAGGAAAAATAAATCGCAGCGTCATCCTGATCGGTCAGCGTGATGCCCGGTGCCACACTCGAGCAATTCATTGTCATTGAGATATAGTCCTCCGCGAAGCTCGGACAGTTGTCACCGACGTAGAACAGAAGCCGGTTCTTGCTGATACGGTCTGCAATCTCCTCGACACGGCCGATGAATTCCGGTCCGAATACCAGGATGTCTACCTCCGCAAGGTTGACGCAATACTCGATCTCATCGGATGCATAACGGAAATTAAGAGGAACTGCTAACGCACCCGTTTTCAGGATTCCAAAATAGATTGGAAGCCACTCCAGACAATTCATCAGAAGGATGGCAACCTTGTCCCCTTTTTTGATGCCTCTGCTGATTAGGAGATTGGCGAAACGGTTCGCCTTTTCGTTAAACACATTCCAGGTGATTTCCCTGCGGTAGTGAGTGGTGGGACTTGGCTCCATCAATTCATATTCCTTCCAGGTTACCCGTCGTGTCTCCTGAACCTCCGGGTTGATTTCCACCAGGCAGATGTCATCTCCGTAGAGACGACAGTTTTGTTCTAATACATTTGTAATGGGCATGATTATTACCTTTCTTTATCACTTCAACGCTTTTATCTACTAAAGTATACTATAGAGTACCTATACCAAAAAGTCAATGTGCAAGGTTGCAAATACGCGGTTTTTCACCTATAATATAAATAATTGACGATAATAGGAGAAGTGGGCTATGGCAGAGCAGGAATTAAGCAAAAAGGAACTGGACATTCTGGGGGAGATTTCCAACATCAGCATTGGAACCTCTGCGACAGCGCTGAACATGATGGTACAGCGTCCGGTCTGGATTACTACACCGAGAGCAAAGGTAGTATCGAGGGAATCTCTGATAAAGGAATATGCTGATCCGTGTGTGTTTGTACAGATTGAATATACAGTCGGATTAGACGGAAGTAATATACTGATTTTGAATGAGCACGATGTGAAGGTGATTACAGACCTGATGATGTTTGGGGATGGCACCAATATCCAGATGGAATTGAATGACATGCATTTAAGTGCCGTGTCGGAGGCAATGAACCAGATGATGGGTTCGGCGGTAACCTCGCTGTCCAACATGTTCGACCGTACGATTGACATCAGCCCGCCAAAGACGGTGCTGTTAAATGTAGAGGGGAATCAAGGCAACGCGACGGATATGCTAAGTCCCCTTGGTGATGAGCTTGTGAAGGTGGATCTTCGTATTCAGATCGGTGATCTTGTGGATTCCACCATGGTGCAGATCTACCCGATTGATTTTGCAAGAGAGATTTGTAAACTGCCGCTAGTGGTAAAGGATTCTCCAAAAAATAAATAGAGATTGTGAGGTAAAAGGTATGGATGAGAAGAAAATGATTGAAGATATCGTTGCACAGTTGGATGCCAGCATGGCAAGTGGAACCGGTCATATCAATGTGGATGTGAAGGAGGGTGCCACCGGCAAGCAGGTAGAGACTATGGGCTGTGCGGATTGCAACAAGAACCCGATGGCATGCAGCATTCCGACGATGCTTAATGACCCGGAGGAGGACAAGTGATGAGAGCATTAGACGGTACAAGCGTGAAGCTGCATGAGGGAGAGCTTTTGCGCAGAGAACGTGAGAATCGTGCTTATCTGATGAAGCTCGAGAATCAGTATCTGCTGCGCAATTTTTTGTTGGAAGCCGGAAGAATTTCCGGTCGTGGAGTGGATCTTAAGGCGATGGGAGGCTGGGAGGATCCGTCCTGTCAGCTTCGCGGACATTTTCTCGGGCACTGGCTCTCGGCAGCAGCGCTCACCTATCAGGAGACAGGCGATGTGGAGCTCTATGCCAAAGCGACAACGATTGTGAGAGAGCTTGGAATCTGCCAGGAAGAAAATGGTGGCAAATGGGTTGCCTCGATTCCGGAGAAATATTTATACTGGATCGGACAGGGCAAACCGATCTGGGCACCGCAATATACGATGCACAAGCTGTTCATGGGATTAGTGGATGTCTATAAATATATGAAGAATGAGCAGGCACTCATGATTGCTGACAAGCTTGCAGACTGGTTCTATGAATGGAGCGGAAGGTATTCCAGAGAAGAGTTTGATGATATTCTCGATGTGGAAACCGGAGGAATGTTAGAAATCTGGGCCGAGCTTCTGGAAATCACGAAGGCTGAGAAATATCGCATTTTGTTAGACCGCTATTACAGAGGTCGTCTTTTTGATGCCCTTTTGGAGGGTAAGGATGCACTTACCAATATGCATGCCAATACGACGATACCCGAGATCCTCGGCTGTGCTAGAGCCTATGAGGTGACGGGGGAAAAGAAATGGTTAGAGATTGTACAGGCTTACTGGAAATGTGCTGTGACAGATCGTGGATGCTTTGCGACCGGTGGACAGACGCAGGGTGAGATCTGGACACCCAGGCAGAAGCTAAAGGCTCGGCTTGGCGACAAGAATCAGGAGCATTGTACCGTTTACAACATGATTCGTCTTGCGGAGTTTTTATTCCGTCAGACCACGGATCCCCAGTACATGCAATACATAGAATATAATGCGCAGAATGGTCTTTTTGCCCAGACATACTGGCAGGGTGTCAGCTTTTATGAGGGGGAGAAAAAGGGACTGCTTACTTATTTTCTTCCGATGAAGGCTGCCAGCAGAAAGGAATGGGCCGGTGAGAATGACAGCTTTTTCTGCTGCCACGGAACAATGGTACAGGCAAATGCAGCATTGAATCGTTTTATGTACTATCAGGATGGACGGACCCTGTATGTGACACAGTATGCAGACACGGATGCGTCCTTTGAGATTGACGGACATAAGGTTATGCTGGTACAGCGCAGGGATCACATGAACGGCAGCTTGCAGGATTCCTCTGTGAATACAGCAAAGCAGACGATCAGCGATACCACCAGCGCATTTGAGAACATGCCCGATTTCAGAAAATACGTGCTTACGATACAGACCGAGGGTGAGGTAGCCTTTACACTGAAGCTTCGAGTTCCGGACTATATCAGAGAGAAGGCGAGCGTTTATGTGAATGGCGATAAGCTCTGTGAGACAGACAAAACCGGAGAATTTGTAGAGCTTGAGAGAACCTTTAAGGCAGGTGACCGCGTAGAGCTTCGAGTACCGCTTGGTCTTAAGTTTGTCCCGCTTCCGGACGACTCTGACATGGGAGCCTTCCGGTATGGTCCTTATGTGTTAGCCGGTATTACAGATAAGGAGCGTGTGCTTAGCCTGTATACGGATAAGCCTGAGGAAGAGCTCTCTGCGGATACCGAAAGAGAATGGGGTAATTTCCGTATTTTCTTTAAGACAGAGAATCAGGATCCCGGTATCAGCTTCAAGAAGATCAGCGATATCGGTTACGAACCCTATCAGATGTATTTTAAGATTAGAAGAAAGAATTAATGAATCGAGAGGATTGACATGAAGAAGTTCTCACTGTGTCTTACAATTTGTATATTGGGAATTCTGTTGCTTGCAGGGTGTGGGCAGACGCAGACCTCCGGTAAGGAGAAGGTTTTGGAGCGTGCACCGCAGGCACAGTATGATGATGCCTATATCACAGTGGGATTTGTTCAGACCGGAAAGGAATCCGACTGGCGGGATGCCAACACCAATGATTACTTTACTGTCTTTACAAAGGAGGAGGGCTACAATCTGATCTATGTGGATGGTAACTCTGATTCCGACCGCCAGGTAAAGGCGGTTTATGACCTGATAGCTCAGGGTGTGGACTATATCATCATCGACCCGATCGTGGAGGATGGCTGGGAGGAGGCACTTTGTCTGGCAAAAGAAAAGGGAATACCGGTTCTGATCGTTGACAGAAAGGTGAGCGCAGATCCGAGCTTGTATAAATGCTGGATTGGATCGGATTTTAACGGTGAGGGAAGAAAGGCAATCAATTTTCTTGAGGAATATCTGGAGAAGTCCGGTCGTGAAAACGATAAGCTGAATATTGTTATTTTGGAGGGAACAAAGGGAGCCACTGCAGCGATTGGCCGAACGGAAGGACTGAAAAGCGAGATTGAGAAGCATCCGAATTGGAAGATAGCTGCGATGGAGTGCGCCAACTTTACACAGGGGGAAGGCAATGTAGTCATGGAGGAAATCCTGAAGAAGCATCCTAAATTCGATGTGCTCATCTCCGAAAACGATAACATGATGTTTGGCGCGATGAATGCCATGGATCAGGCGGGCGTGGGCTATGGCGTGGACGGCGGTGTCATTACGATTTCCTTCGACGCCCTGCGAGAGGCTTTTGTGAAAATGGATGAAGGAAAGCTGTGTGCTTCTGTGGAGTGTAACCCTCTCATCGCCAAATATGCCAGGAAGGCCATAGAAGATATGGAGTCCGGAAAGGCGGTGGCTGCTGATATCTATATACCGGAAAAGGTGTTTACATATGAGAATTACGCGGATTATATGGATTCCAGAAAGTATTAGGGGATGAATGATGAAGAAATCATTAAAGCAAAAGATTTTGAACATTCAAATATTATTTGTCTGCTTAGTTGCTCTGATAAGCATCATGATGGGATATAGCAACTTTCGTGAGACAACGCAGAAGCACACGAGCTCGATGGCTGATATGGTTGCGAAGACCTGCGGACTGGTTATCAACGGGGATGATCTGCAGTTATATAAGGAAACCGGTCTGCGTGACAGCAATTACTATGAGGTGTGGAATAAACTGATCGATTACCGCAATACCAATGAGGATATTGTGGATTTGTCAGTGGTATGGTTTGACGAGGACGGATGCCGGTATCTTTTTGATACGGATTTATCGAAGGAAGGCGCCTTTCTGGGAGACCGTGCGGACTATCATACCGAGCAGCGGCATTTCAGGGAGGACCTGATCAAGGGTAAAGAAATAGGACAGATTAATTATTCGGACAAAATCGAGAGCTATCATTCCATTCTATCTTCGTTTAATATTCACATGGGTTATGTGGTTGTTGGTATTTCAACGAAGGCAGAGAAGGCAAGGCTCATTCGGTATATGATACAGTTGATCGTATGTGTCCTGCTTGTTTCGGCTCTGGCTGCATTTTTTATTGTCTGGAAATTCTCGGTAGAGGTGATTACTCCAATCAATGCTCTCTCCGAAGCAATGTCAAACTATGGAAAGTCGATCGAGAAGAATGAAGGAAAATCATCTCTGGATAAGCTTTCGATTCGGACGGGGGATGAGATAGAAGATTTGTATCAATCCCTGCGAAAGATGGAATCGGATCTGCTTCTTTCCACGAGTAATCTTGCGGTTGCCACCTGGAACAGCAATCATGACAGTATGACGCAATTATACAATAAACGTTATCTGAAGGAGTTTCTCGACCAATACGAGGGAAAAGAATCCATTGCGATTATCTATCTGGATATTGATAATCTGAAACAAATGAATGATGTCTGTGGTCATGAAGCAGGAGACCAGCTGATTGTCAAGACGGCAGAGTTTATCAACAGCTATCAGAAGATTGGTGCAACCGGATTCCGTATGGGTGGAGATGAATTCTTAATGGTGCTGCTTGGCAGGATGGAAACAGAGATCAGACAGCTTGTTGATGCAATCAAAAAATCACCCGGTATCATGCTTACGGATGAGAATTCGCCGGTAACGAGCCAGCTTTCTGTCGGATTTGCATACTCCGCGGGAATGACAGATGTGGATGAGCTGATTGAACAGGCGGATCAGAGCATGTATCGCGACAAAAACAGCCACAAACACAGGAGAGAATAACAAAGGTTGTCATTGGTAAGGCGAGTATCCGGATTCCTTTCTTTGAAAGACCGGATAAATTAAATCTTCGTCTGATCCCTATGATGCCAAGGTGGATCGCAACATAACGGTTACAGGCCTCGACGGAAAAAAGGAACAGTAAATACGAAATGGCGGGATTTCTCCCGCCATTTCTGCGTCTATTACACCTATCAATTCGCATGCTGCCTTCCCTCGTGGTCCAGATGATAATCCTCCCGGATGATCAACTGGGACAGCGGAACAAATTCGTATCCTTTCTCTTCCAGATTCGTAAGAAGTGTATCTAAAGCCTGTGCGGTATATTTTGCTCCGTTGTGGCACAGGATGATACTTCCATTTCCCAGATGCTTGTGATTGCAGACCGTATTGATGATGGAGTCCACACCATAGTCCTTCCAGTCCAGACTGTCAACATCCCATTGAATCGGGTAATAGCCACAGGCCCTCACCCCTGTGATCACGTGATTGTCGTAGTCCCCATATGGAGGACGAAACAGAAACATCTCATAACCGGTCAGCTCCTGCACCCGCTTGTGCACAGCCATCAGCTCTTCCTTAATCTCCTTATCCGACAGCTTACTCATGTTCTTATGATTTTCACTGTGATTTCCCAGATCGTGTCCCTCTGCCAGAATAAGCTTCACATCGTCCGGGTAGGCCTTGACCCATCCCCCGGTCATAAAGAAGGTGACCTTCACATTGTGCTTGCGCAGTACCTCCATGATCTGTTTTGTGTCCTCATTTCCCCAGGCGGCATCAAAGGTGAGTGCAATCTGTGGCTTATCGGTTGCCACACAGTAGATGGGAAGCTCCCTGCCGCCGACGCTGTTACTCACGGTGGCCTGGCTGCCGATCAGATGTACCATCCCTGCGGTGAAGATAAATAGAGCACCGAAATAGAGTACAGACTCTTTCATTCTAATCCATGCTTTCATATCGAGATTCCTATGACATCTTTCTATTAGGATATGATAAGTGCTTGCCTCATATACGAATTTTGCATAATGCTAAAATATTATAGAAAAAAGCAAAATAATAATTGACATTGGAAGAAGAGAAACGTAGAGTAAAATTATAAACCGAATAAAAAACAGAAAGGGATGGTACTTTCGATGGAAAAAAGAAAATGGACAACGATGACTGCTATTATGGTTGGAATCGTCCTTCTCACGGGGTGTGGAGAGCAGGAGGGAAAGAAGATGGAAGAAATAGCTGTGAAGAATCAGGTGATGGGGGTATCGGTACATGACCCGTCAATTGTCAAAGCGGATGGGAAGTATTATATCTTCGGTTCGCATATGGAGGCGGCTGTTTCAGAGGATTTGCAGTCTTTTAAAACCTTTGCAAGCGGCGTCAATGCTAAAAATCCGCT
Organism: uncultured Lachnospiraceae bacterium; assembly: GCA_945643825.1. Classification (GTDB taxonomy): domain Bacteria; phylum Bacillota; class Clostridia; order Lachnospirales; family Lachnospiraceae; genus UMGS2037. The sequence goes on along the minus strand of CALZEZ010000013.1, from coordinate 6,560 downwards.
GTTTGACAATCTCTTTGATGAAAAGCTTGAGGCATTTGATTATGTTGGAACCTTTGAAAACGGGAAGGATTATGCCGTTTGGGCGCCGGAGGTAATCTACAATAAGGCAATGGGAAAATGGGTGATGTATTTTTCTACAAGCCATGATTACAGAACCTCGGCGATTCATTTTGCAACAGCTGATTCCGTGGAGGGACCCTACCATTATACAGATACACTTCTCTATTCGGGCTTCACAAGTAAGACGGTTGAGAAGACGAACTTTTTTGAGATAATGGGAGAGGATGCCAGGGTGTCCGAATATCTTCAGGCAGCACAATATAACAACTTAAATTATCCGAACTGTATTGACCCGACCGTTTTTTATGATGCAGATGGTCGGATGTGGATGATTTACGGCTCCTGGTCTGGAGGAATTTTCATGTTAGAGCTCGATGAGCAGACCGGATATCCGATTCATCCGGCAAAGGACGAGGAGAAAAAGATAGATCCCTACTTTGGGCAGTACCTGATGGGAGGACTCCACAATTCCTGCGAGGGTCCCTATCTGCTTTATGACGAGGCGAGTGGTTATTATTTCCTGTTTGTGTCGTATGGCGGGCTTACCAGAGAGGGTGGCTATCAGATCCGGCTATATCGTTAGAAGGAGGTAACCGGACCCTATCTGGATGCAGCAGGCAATACCTTTGGCTATCTGGCAGAGCATAGTGGAGTAGGACTTAAGATGATGGGCAATTACAAATTCCCGAGTCTCAAGAAAGCTTACATGGCGCCGGGACATAATTCGGCCATGATCGATGAGGATGGCAGATATTATCTGGTGTATCACCAGCGCTTTGAGGGGGATACCGAGTATCACGAACCACGTGTGCACCAGATGTTTTTAAACGAAGCTGGATGGCTTGTGGCAGCACCTTTTGCTGTATCGGGAGAGAACGCGGAAGTCGAGAGCCATTCGGATGTTAAGGAGATTGCAGGTACGTGGTATCTGCTGAATCACGGAACGGATATCTCTGCAACGATTCATAGTGCGGAGGCAGCAACGCTGAAAAAGGATGGAACACTGCTGCTAAAGGATGGTACAAAAGGTACCTGTATAATATCAGCCGGCACGGGCTATGTGACGATTTCTTTAAATGGAGCGACCTATAAAGGGGTTGTTGGTACGATGAACGATGAGGCAGGCAATCCTGTGCGATTCCTTTCTGCAGCCGGTGACAACAACGAAACAATCTGGGCAGTTTTTTACTTAGAGTAAAAACATACAATTTTGTCTATAATAATTTAGCTATTATAACGAAATACAAAAATAATTTACAATTATCTAAAATAAATATTGACATTGCTACTGAACACTTATACAATAAGTATATCACAAGGGAAGAATAAATGGTTTTCATGGTGATATTATACAAAGTACTCACGAGTACATAACTGGCCAGAATGTAACTCGTGGGACAATAACACGAAAATCCATATTATTTTACCCATACATAAAATGTGTTTGATGATTATTGGAGGTCAATATGAAAAAGAAACTAGTTAGTGCTTTAATGGCAGCAACGATGGTTACCGGTCTTCTGGCTGGATGCGGAAGCAGTGAGACAACAGAAGCTCCTGCACAGACAGAGACTGCTACAGAGGAAAAAACAGAGGAGAAGGTTGGAGCCGAGATCGAGGTTAAGGCTGAGGCCGTTGAGAATGTACAGGTTGAGGGCGATTTCGCAGACGCAGATCTGACGGTTTTCATCTTTGCACAGGAGCATGAGAAGGCTGTTTATCAGACTTTGATTGACAAGTTTACTGAGAGCACAGGAGCAAAGGTTACCTTCGAGGTTACCACTTCTGATGAGTATGGTCAGAAGCTTCTTGCTTATAAGGCAGCAGATGATATGCCGGATATATTCTATGTAGGACCGGAGGCTGTTGCAAGCAACGTGGATGATGATTATCTTCTGCCGCTTGATGACTACATGGACACTGCAGTAGTAGATAACCTTTGGGGTTCTGTAGGAAATGCTTACAGATACGATGGTAAGGTTGCCGGTTCCGGAAGTGGTTCTCTCTACTGCCTTCCGAAGGATTTTTCCACCTTCGCATTTGCATACAATAAAGATCTCTTTGATGCAGCAGGACTTGAGTATCCCGATCCGGAGAATCCGTACACATGGGAAGAATTCGTAGAGGTATGTGAGAAGCTTACGATTGATAAAGATGGCGACGGTGAAGTAGATCAGTGGGGTGTTGCTAACGCATTACAGTGGGCACTGGATTCCTTCATCTACACCAATGGTGGTCATTTCCTGAATGAGGATTACACCAAGGTTGTTATTGATGGTCAGGAAGAGTTTGTAGATGCATTACAGTTCTTTGCAGATCTGACCTGTAAGTATCACGTAACTCCTACCGTTGAGCAGGATACCGCTCTTGGCGGATACCAGAGATGGCTGGATGGACAGATCGGCTTCTATGCTTGTGGTACCTGGGATGTAGGTGCATTTATGGATAAGAACACCTTCCCTTATCAGTGGGGACTTTGCGGATGGCCTACCGGTAAGACCGGAGTTTCCATGACACGTAATGGCTCTGTAGGCTTTGCAGTTTCAAAGGATACCGAGTATCCTGAGGCAGCAGTTGCACTGATCACAATGCTTTCTACTGACTTAGAGGGCCAGAGAGTGCTTTCCGGTGAGACAACCGGTGCATCCTTACAGATTCCGAACATCATGGACTATGCAAAGGGTGACTTCAAGGATCGTATTGCAGACGGAACAATTCCTTATGGTGACAACGTTGACGTTATCTTCAACTACATTGAAGGAACGGATAAATATCAGGGTATCTTCGTTGAGACCAACTACACCTACAATGCTGACTGGTGGAATGAGTTCTTAAGCGGCGGTTATGAGTACGTGCTGACCGGAGAAAAGACAGCTGCAGAGTACTGTGCAGAGGTTCAGCCCGCAATGCAGGCAGCTTTGGACGCAGCAAACGAGATGAAGGCTGCAGCACAATAAACTGGTAAATGACAATGGGTAAGTACCCTGTGGTCAGGTAACTGCCACAGGGTATTTTTTAGAAAGGGAAACATTATGAAGACTAAATTATCGGCTATGGCAAAGCGTGAGGAACGATGGGCGCTTCTGTTTGTTGCCGCTCCAATCGTGGGATTTTTACTTTTCATGGCATGGCCGATCGTTTTTGCATTCCTGACGAGTCTGACCACATGGAACGGCTCGAAGGGCTTTGCAGGAATGATGAAGCGCTTCTGCGGATTTGATAACTATATCAAGCTCTTTCAGGACGGAAAGTTCTGGCAGACACTTTGCACAACCGTTATCTATCTGATCGGTATTCCGATCGGTATGGTGCTGGGACTTCTTTTTGCAATGGGTATGAATCGCAAGATTCCCGGAGTCAGAGTGCTTAGAACGATGTATTATGTTCCGGTCATCTCTTCTCTGGTTGCAGTTTCTATCCTGTGGGCATGGGTCTACAACTACGATTATGGTCTTTTAAATGTGATCATTAAGGCATTGACGGGAAGACATGGACCGAACTGGCTGGGAGATGAAGCATTGATTAAGGTTTCCATGATCATCTTTATGGTATGGAAGGGACTTGGAACCTCCATTATCCTGTATCTTGCCGGCCTCCAGAATATTCCGCGAAATTACTATGAAGCTGCGATGGTGGATGGTGCAAACAGATGGCAGCAGTTTCGGGCGATCACGGTGCCGCTTCTTTCTCCGGTTACTTTCTATATCCTGATCACATCGATGATTGGCGGCTTCCAGGTATTCGTAGAGGTGCAGGTTATGACGTCCAACGGTGGTATCGGATACAGCGCGGCGACGATTGTTTATTATCTGTACCAGAAAGCCTTTGAAAGCTTCCAGTTAGGTTATGCAAGTGCGATTGCCGTGATTCTTGCCGTTATTATTTTCATCATTACGTTAATTAATTTTAAAGTACAAAGCAAATGGGTTAAAACAATGGACTAAGGAGGTGATACCATGGCTGGAAAAGACAGAGATGTGCTCTCTTCGGAGGTTGTTTCGAAGAAAGACCGAACAATCAATGTGGTTGTATTCATTTTACTCGCACTTGGAGCTGTTATCATGGTATTTCCTTTGATTTACATGGTGATGACCTCCTTTATGACCAAAAATCAGATTTTGTCCGGTCAATTACGGGTTATTCCGAATCCCTGGGTGTTCGGTAAGTACGCGGAGGTGCTGAGCAAAGGAAATTTTGTGTCAGGTGTGCTTAACACGATTAAGGTAGAGGTTCCCGTTCTTCTGATTGGCGGATTTACCTCATCCCTTGCGGCATTCGCCTTTGGTAAATTGAATTTCCGCGGTAAGAATGCAATATTTATGGCGCTTTTGGCAACGATTATGATTCCGTTTGCGGTTATCATGATTCCACAGTATGTGATGTTCACCAAGATGCGCTGGACAGATACTCTGCTTCCTCTGATCATTCCGGCATGCTTCGGAAATGTCAGCATGATTTTCTTTTTACGACAGAATCTCGGAAGCGTACCTAATGATCTGATGGATGCGGCGAAGCTGGACGGATGCAGCTATTTCAGAACGTTTATTCAGATTTTCTTCCCGCTTATGAAGGGCGCGGTCGGAACACAGCTGACCCTTTGGTTTATGGGAATCTGGAACGATTATCTTGCACCGGTTATCTTTCTTCGGAGCGAGGCGAGCTGGACCTTGCAGGTGGTTATCCGGTCCTTCAATGCATATTATGCAATTCAGAGCGATTATGCGCTGATTATGGCGGCATCAGTAATTGCGATGCTCCCAACTGTTATTCTGTTCTTCTGCTTCCAGCGGGTGATTATTGAATCGGTTGCTATCAGCGGTATCAAATAGGAAATGAGAGGTTTTGTATGTCAGAATCACCGGTTCTTTCTTTTTTGAATAAGCTGGCAGATCTGCTGCTGCTAAATGCCCTGTGGCTCATTTGCTGTATTCCGGTTGTGACAATGGGAGCAGCCACGACAGCCATGTACTATGTGTGCATTATTTCGATACGAAACGGAGATGGCTACGTAGTCAGACGTTTTTTCAAGAGCTTTCGGGAAAATTTCAAGACGGCAACCATTCTTTGGCTGTTGATGCTTCTTTTTGGCGCAATACTGGGAGCGGATCTGTTCTTCTGGTATGTACAGGGCAGTTTATTTGCAAAGCTTATGTTTGTTCTGAGTGCCATTGTTGCGGTTCTTGTAGGAATCGTTGCACTCTGGTGCTTCCCGGTGCTCTCAAAGCTGGATGGCACCTTAAAGCAGACGGTGGTAAATGCAGCAAAATTTTCCATTGCGTATCTTCCGTATACAGCAATGGTGCTTCTGATAACCGGAATATTCGGGTTTGCCAATCTAAAATCCATCGCAATGAATGCTATATCATTTTTTGTGGGATTTTCGGTGTTGGCGTACGTCCAATCGTTCTTTTTCTATAAGGTTTTTATGAATCATATTGAGGAACGGTTTGACGATTTCATTAAGATAGTAAAGGAATAACAACAAATGAAAGAAACAATCTATCAGGATGTATGGATTCCACAGCGTGCGGATCCTTATGTATACCGGCATACGGACGGCAGCTATTATTTTACTGCCAGCCTTCCGGCGTATGACGGGATCGCGCTCAGGCGTGCTGCGGGGCTTGAGGAGCTCGCGCAGGCGGAGGAAGTAATGATTTGGAAGAAACACGCGTCCGGTCCGATGAGTGAGCATGTTTGGGCTCCGGAACTGCACTATTTAGAGGGTAAATGGTACATCTACTTCGCAGCGGGGGAGGCTGAAAATATCTGGAATATCCGGCCGTATGTGCTGGAATGTCAGGGCTCCGATCCCCTTACGGATGAATGGGTGGAAAAGGGAATGCTGCAGTGCAGTGAGGAGGATGAATTTTCCTTCCGGGCATTTTCCCTGGATACCACTATTTTTGAGAACCAGGGCAAAAACTATTGCATCTGGGCGGAAAAAGTTGGCGTCGGCAGACAGATCTCCAACCTCTATATCGCACAGCTGGAATCCCCGACGAAGCTTAAGACTGTGCAGGTGCTTTTGACAACACCGGACTATGACTGGGAGAGAAAGGGCTTCTGGGTAAATGAGGGACCGGCGGTACTTAAGCATGATGGCAGAATCTATGTCACCTACTCGGCGAGTGACACCGGCGTCAATTACTGTATGGGAATGCTTTCGATTGATGAGAAGGAGGATGTGTTGGATCCTCGAAACTGGCGAAAGGAGAGAATGCCGGTGCTTAAGTCGGACGAGAGCAAGGGAATCTACGGACCCGGTCACAATTCCTTTACAACCGATGCGGACGGAAATCCTGTTTTGGTCTTCCATGCACGCACGGAAAAGGAGATTGTCGGGAATCCGCTCTATAATCCGAACCGACATGCTATGCTTATGAAAATTGAATGGGGTAAAAACGGAGAGCCGCTTTTTGCCTTTGCCTGAAAAAAACGGATGCCAAAAGCATCCGTTTTTATTAGCATCTACCTATTGCACCGGCTCATCCATGGGA
>CALZEZ010000012.1 GCA_945643825.1 uncultured Lachnospiraceae bacterium | reverse complement strand
GATAATTTAATGGGTTATCCACATATGCGTCAAACGCATTTTGGGTAAAAACCTTCTTTTTCCACATAGTTATCCACTTTTACACAGGTGTCAGTCCATAAATTCATGAATGTCAAACTTGCAGAAACAGTCGTTATTTTTGATTTTATCACAGATTTTGTCATATGACGACACTATTTTATGGTAACCTCCCGATTTGCCTGTCCGGAAAACAAAACTATCGCATTCTTAATCATAGTATGCTAAACTATACGGGAAATGAATCGCCTTCTTGCAGGCATAGGAAAGGATTTGTTATCATATGGACTTGAAAATTGGATCTCATGTCGGGATGAGTGGTAAGGATATGTTCGCCGGTTCGGTTAAGGAGGCGCTCTCTTATGGTGCCAATACCTTTATGGTCTATACCGGTGCTCCGCAGAACACACGAAGAAAATCGATAGAAGAATTAAATATAGAAGAAGCAAAGAGATTAATGGCAGATAACGGAATTGAGGAATTCATCGTACATGCGCCATACATTATCAATCTGGCCAATGCCGTAAAGCCGGAAACCTACGAGCTGGCTGTGGATTTTCTGCGCACAGAGCTTGTCCGAAGTGCCGCGATGGGAGCAAAAATCCTTGTGCTTCATCCCGGCTCCCATGTCGGAGAGGGTGTCCAGACCGGCATAAAGAAGATCTGTGAGGGTTTAAACACCGTATTTGAGGAGGATCAGCACTGTATGGTCGCACTCGAAACCATGGCCGGGAAGGGTTCAGAGGTAGGTGCCACCTTTGAGGAGCTGGCCGCTATTTACGATGGTGTTGCAAGAAATGACAGACTGCGCGTCTGCCTGGATACCTGCCATCTCAATGATGCCGGCTACGATGTCGTTCATGATTTTGAGGGCATCCTGAAGCGTTTTGACAGTCTTCTTGGCATAGATCAGATTGCTGCCGTCCACATTAACGACAGCAAAAATCCTCTCGGGGCACACAAGGATCGACATGCCAACCTCGGACAGGGTGAGCTTGGATTTGAGGCCATACGCTATGTTGTGTATCATCCTGCGCTTGCCGCAGTTCCCAAGATTCTTGAAACACCATGGATAGCATCAGAAACCGATCCAAAGGTGACTCTTCCTCCCTACCGTGAGGAAATTGAACGGCTAAAAAACGCGGGTGCTCCGGATTACCCGACGCAGCCCGCGTAAACGATAAAACGAATCCAGAAAAGCTTTTCTAGCAGGGAAGGTCTCTCCAGAAGGAGTCGACCTTCTCTCCGATTGTCTGAACCGTCACTATCCTGTAATTGTCCCACTCCCTTGGGAACAATCGTCTATAGGCTCCCTGTAAGAACCGCTCATCCAACAAAACCACCACACCGGTGTCTTCTTCTGTACGAATTACGCGTCCCGCAGCCTGAAGCACCTTGTTCATTCCGGGATAGCGGTAGGAATAATCAAACCCATTCTCCCCCAGTCTGTCAAAATGGTTTTTTAGTATTTCACGCTCATTGCAAACCTGCGGAACTCCGGTTCCAACAACAATCGCCCCGATTAAACCATCCTTTTTCAGATCAATTCCTTCACTGAAAATCCCTCCCAGCACGCAAAAGCCGACCAGACTTCTCTGTTCCGCCACCTCCCTGAAGCGCTGCAGAAATCTCTCACGATCCTCCTCCGTCATAAAATCCTCCTGCAGGATACACTCCACCTGCTCCTCAAGCAGGAAATGAGAACTATATGCCTCATACACCTTTTCCTGAAACAGATGAGACGGACAAAATACCATGTAATTGCCTTTCTGCCCGGAAACAACGGAATGGATATAGGCAGCAATATTATAATACTCCGATTCCGTGCGTCTGGAATATCTGCTGGTCACATCCGTGCCGATAAAAAGTCCTCTTTTCGACGGATCAAAAACAGAGTGGGCATAAACCTCGTAATCATCCATATTTCCACCAAGCAGCTTCTTATAATACTGAATCGGCAGGAGAGTTGCCGAAAACAGAATGGTGGACCGCCCCCTCTCCATACAGGCGCTGAGATTCTTTGCCGGATTCACACAAAGCAGTCGGATGATAAAGCTCCCATCCTCCTGCATCTGTGTATAGGTTACATAGTTTTCATCTAACAGCTCATACACATATAGGAAATGTGACACTTCAAAATAGAACTCCAGAATTTCCGACCGCTTCGGGCTCTCCTCATGATCCTCCAGATATTTCTCAATGGAGGCGGCCAGTCTGTTCAGACTGTTCACAAAAGGAGAGATAGATTCCTCGATTCTGTAATTCTCACATTCCTTTTTCTTGGCTAACAGCTCTTTATTGCACTTATCCAGCTTTCTCTCAACATCCGGTGCAAAACCCTTTATCTCTCTCTTCAGAGCCAGAAAATCTTCCTTCTTCAGCGTGGCACTGTACATCTCACGGCCTCTGTCAACCAGATTGTGTGCCTCATCCACCAGAAACAGATACTCACGTCCATCGCACTCTGCAAAGAACCTCCGCAGATAGACATGCGGATCAAAGACATAATTATAATCGCAGATCACGGCATCGGCAAAAAGGCTCATATCCAGACACAGCTCGAAGGGGCAGACCTGATGTTTATGAGCATACTGTTCTACCCGTTCCCTGTCAAAGGTGTCCTCATGTGTGATAAAATCGTACATGGCATCATTGATTCTGTCATAGTGACCTTTCGCGTAGGGACATGCCTCCGGGTTACACTCTACCTCGTCGCAGAAACAGATTTTCTCTTTCGCAGTAAGCGTCACCGTCTTGAAAGCCAGACCTTTTTGTCGCAGCAAGGCGAAGGACTCCTCCGCAACTGTGCGGGTAATCGTTTTGGCGGTCAGATAGAACAGCTTCTCCGCTTTTCCCTCACCCATCGCCTTGATAGATGGGAAAATTGTCGATAATGTCTTCCCGACACCGGTGGGTGCCTCGATAAAAAGTTTACGCTTGTGATAGATCGTCTGATACACATAGGTAACAAGATCCTTTTGTCCGTTTCGATAGACATAAGGGAACTCCATCTGCTTAATAGAAGCAGTACGTCTCTGCTCCCATTCGAAGGTATAATCCGCCCATTTCTGATAATCCTCAATAAGCCTCCGAAACCATTCCTCCAGTTCGGCAAAAGAAAGCTCCTTCTCAAACAGCTTTCTTTCTTCCGTATCCAGATTGCAATAGGTCACACGGATCCGAATCCGATCCAGCTGATTCTGGCTGGCATAGATATAGGCGTAGCAACGAACCTGCGCTTCGTGAACCGGAACCATTTCCTTTATGCGATCCAATTCTCTGTAGGTGCCCTTGATCTCATCAACTAAAACTGTTGTCTCGGGCTCGTGTATCTGCTCGATGCCATCTGCCCTGCCCTCGATAACTAAATCGTACAGCGGCGTTATATGGCGATATTTCAAGGATACCTCCGCCTGATAATATGGTCCCATCTCCCCCTGGATCATCCGATGAATGCGTCCACCCTCTAACATGGCGTTTTCCGGTGCCTGGGAATGCCGATTGTCAATATTGCCGCTTCGCATCATAAATTCCACCAGCTGACGCACAGAAATCGTAATCTCCACGAAATGGTTCCTCCTTTTTTCTCCAGCTCAGATTATAGCACAGAACCCGCTTCAAAAAAAGCGGATGCAAACGCATCCGCTTCCAAGAATCTGCATTGCAAATTCTCATTCCGAGTGATTTTCATGCTAACATTAACAGGCGACTGCAAGCCTCTGGAGCATGCTCTCAAACTCTGCATTGTAACCGACATAGCTTACCGTCAATACCTTGGAGAAATCCATTCCGTAAACACCCAAAAAAGATTTGGCGTCCACGATATAACGATTATAAGAAATATCTACATCAAAGTCACATTTACTTGCAGCATTTACAAAATCGCTCACTTTATCCTGTGTCAATCTAATCTTCCTGGTTACCATACTTCTTCACTTCCTCTCCATGAAACCAAAACCATCCTCCATTGGATTTCTTATGATTATACCCACTTTTTGTAAATAGTACATCCATGATTCTGCACAAATCGAGCGGGAAATCCCATTTTTTTCCGTGAAAAGTTATGAAAATTCGACCATAAACTCCCGAAAACGAATCGGAAGCATCTGTCTCTGCAGCTTGTCATTTCTTCTGGACTGAATCATAATCGATTGGCAGAATTCGCGAAATAGTTCTCTGTAGGTTTCTTCCTCCTTGGTTACCGGTGGCAGGATGATCGAATTCACGCCCTGTTCAAGCCGCACATACCATGGTTGATTCTTCGGATGAACCACAAAAATCCCTCTCTTACAATCATGAAGCATGAAATTTTCCATAGGAAACCGATCCGCAAAATGAGGTGCCAGAAAGGTGACAACATTATTCTTGGGTCCTATCTGTGAATACAGAATCGGTTCCTCTCCGGCTAACTCCTCAAAACGCACAAAGCCCATCAGATGATGAATCTCCCGCCAGACATTCTGACTTGCCATTGCGACCTTATGAATATAGGGATCTGTCAGATTCTGAAGCACATAGCAGCCAGTATTGGGGCCTTTGGAAAGTGCCTTTACAACCGTATGATATACACTGTCCGCCATTCCCGGTTTCTCCATGGCCATTGCCTCGCATATCTGTTCATACACTTCCCATCCTATTCTTTCTATTAGAGTACGCCTGACCTTTCCAAAGAGTTCCTCGTCCGGTTGGATTTCCCGGTATTCGCTAAATAACACCCGTTGTGTTTCCAATTCCTGTTCAAGCTGCGTCTGAATGTGTGTATTGTCATGCACCATTTTGTCCCGATAAGCTATATAAATTGCCGTAAAAACACCCTCTAATGAATGTGGGCAAACCAGAATGGTATCCATCCTAGAATTCACCTCCTGCCGCCTTTTTCAGAGTAATAATATCCGGAGCCGCATTCACATGATAGTCATCAAATAGTGACATCTGCCGATACGACATGCCATCACTTCCGAAATTCACTCGTTTAACCGAATCAGTCAGTTGTCTCACAATGTAATCCTCCGACAGCTTCGTCGGATACATCATTCTACCATTGCATGTGATGAAATAGAGAGCGCGCTTCAACGTAACCCCGAGCTTTTTCAGATCCTCAAAGGTCAGCCTTGCACTGAGTCTCGCCTTTACAATTCTTGTAGCACTTTTCACCCCAATGCCCGGTACGCGAAGCAACGTATGAAGATCCGCTCTGTTGACCTCCACCGGAAATGCTTCCAGATGCCTGACTGCCCAGTCCTCCTTTGGATCCAGTAATACATTCAGATTCGGATGCTGTTCATCCAAAAGCTCCTGTGCCTTAAATCCATAAAATCGCAGCAGCCAGTCCGCCTGATATAGCCGGTGCTCCCGAAGCAGTGGCGGACCGCCAATGGTAGCCGGAAGCGCCTTATCCTCATTTACATTGACAAAAGCAGAGTAAAAAACACGCTTGAGGCCAAATTTCTGGTACAGCCCCTCCGACACCTGCAGAATCTGATAATCCTGTTCATTCGTTGCGCCAATAATCATCTGTGTGGACTGTCCTCCCGCAACAAATCTGGGCGCATTACGGTAGACGGCTAACTCATTTTTGGACTGTGTGATGCCATTCTGAATCTGACGCATTGGTCCCAGAATCAGTTTTCGATTCTTATTCGGTGCGATATTCTTAAGCCCCTCCGCAGTAGGCAGCTCCAGATTGATGCTCATTCGGTCTGCCAGAAAGCCAATCTTCTCAATTAACAGCGGATCTGCCCCCGGGATTGCCTTTACATGAATATAGCCTAAAAAATGATATACTGTCCTCAGCTTATAAAGCGTCTGATATAACAATTCCATTGTATACGTCGGGTTGTATAGAATCCCGGAGCTTAAAAACAAACCTTCGATGTAATTGCGCCTGTAAAACTCAATAGTGAGCTTACATACTTCATCCGGCGTAAAGGATGCCCGCGGGACATCATTGCTCTTACGATTAATACAGTACTTGCAATCATAAATACATTCGTTTGTGAACAGTATCTTTAGTAATGAGATACAGCGACCGTCTCCTGAAAACGAATGGCAGATTCCTGCATTAATGGAATTTCCGATTCCATTTCCGTGTACTCCGTCACTGGTTCCTCTACGGTCTACCCCGCTTGAGGTACATGCCACATCATATTTTGCTGCATCCGTCAGGATCTTCAGCTTCTCCTGAACGCTTTGTTCTTTTGTCAGACTAACCATTATTTTCCGATTCCCCTCATGTTGCAAACATTTGTTCGATATGTTGTATCGTACACCTGTTCGAGAGATAACGCAAGTCTTTTATCACAAATTAAGTACAAATTAACAAAAAAAGAGCACGCTGTTGATTGCGTGCCCTTAGTGGATTATTTCTTCTTTTTGCCTTTGGTGCTGTCCTTGGTCTTCTCCTTGGTCTTTTCTTTTTCTTTATCCTTTTCTTTATCCTTGTCCTTATTCTTTTTCATATATTTCTTCAGTCCGTCTATATCAAAACGCTCCTCATAAGCCTCAAACAAACCGGTATACTGTTCATTGTTGACATTGCGGATATTCTTGAGATATTTATGCGTATCAAAATCAGCGGCTGTCGTCTCAATCATCGCAACCGCAACATTGGAGCAGTGTGCCGCAATTCTCTCGTAATCTGTCAGTATATTGTTAAATGCAAAGCCCTGCTTCATTTCGCATTTTCCGGCACGAAGTCTGGCGATGTGACGCGACTTCATCTCATTGCAGAGAATGCCGATCAATTCACGTAACGGCTCGACTCTGACCGCAGTGTCCAGATTATCCTTACAGAAGCCACTGACTGTCAGCTCAACGATTTCCTTCACTGCAGTACCGAGCACCTCAAGCTCGTAACGCGCATCCTCAGAGAATGAGATCTTTTTCTCATAAAGCTCATTGGCTGATTTGGACAAATTCACCGCATGATCACCAAGTCGTTCAAAATCACTGATCGTATGGAGTAAAACAGACACCTGTCTTGACTGATTTTCTGTTAACGCACTTGAAGTAATCTGCATCAGATAGGTACCGAGCTTGTCCTCATACTTATCAATCAGATTCTCCTTCTCATCCACCTTATAATACATTTCCTCGGTGTAATCATTCATCAGTCCCATCGCGCGGAGAATATTCTTCTGCGCATTGACGGCCATTCCATTCATAGCCGCATGGCTCTGGTTAATCGCCAGTGCCGGATACTTTAAGAAGCGTTCCTCTAACAGATCAAAATCAGCCTGCTCTTCCTTATCCTCGTCTGTATCCTTAACCAGATGGAATACCAGCTTCTCAATCAGCCGAATAAACGGAAACAGCACGATCACTGTTGCGGTACGAAAGACAGTATTGAGAATCGCAATGGAAACCGGGCTCATAACTGCATCCAGAAAATCAAAATGCACTACCGCATTTATACTATAAAAGGCAACCGACCACACGATCATACCAAACAGGTCATTCATCAGATAGATCAGCGCCGTGCGCTTACCATTTTTATTTGTTCCGATGGAAGAGAGTAATACGGGACATGCTGCGCCCACACCAATACCCATTGTAACAGGGAAGGCCGCCGCAAAGCTGATTGCACCGGTCATGGAAAGTGCCTGTAAAATACCGATAGAAGCGGAAGCACTCTGTAGAATTGCTGTAAAGAGAATACCAACAAGAATACCCATAAAAGGATTCGTAAACATGGTGAGCATATTGACAAAATGCTCGTTAGACTTAAGCGGCGACACTGCACCACTCATCGTCTGCATACCAATCATCAGAATTGCAAAGCCAAGCATGATATCGCCGACATTTCTCTGCGATGATTTACGTGCCAGCATACGAAATAAAATACCAATAATCGAAACCACCGCAGCAATCGTTGCCGTAGACAGAAGCTGTGCAATTCCGCCCGAGCCCTCAATATAGGACAGACAGAGAATCCAGCCTGTGATACTTGTACCGATGTTGGCTCCCATAATGATACCGATTGCCTGGGCAACCTTCATCATACCGGAGTTTACAAATCCGACAACCATAACTGTCGTCGCCGAGGAAGACTGGATAATGGCCGTAACCGCTGTGCCAAGCAAAACTCCCTTGATCGGAGTACTTGTCAGCTTGTACAAAATCAGCTCCAGCTTCTCGCCGGCAGCTTTCTTCAAGCCATCTCCCATTAATGACATTCCAAACAAAAACAGAGCCACACCGCTAAGCAGTGCCAGAATTGAACTTATTCCCACGTTTCTATCCTCTCACGTATTTTCTATCCATTTTTTCTCACTTTTTCATTATATATCATTTTACATCCTTTTTACTAGCTTTTTACACATTATTTTTCTTGCAATCCCTATGAAAAAGGTTTTAAATAAGAAAGAAGACTAACCAGAAAGGAATCGGTATAACTTTATTATGTCGTCGATTACTATACCAAAAAATTACAGCTCTGCCTTAAACCTGCATGATACACAGCTTGCAATTAAGGCGGTGAAGGACTGTTTTCAGCAGCTTCTGTCAGAACGTCTGCATCTGAACAGAGTATCCGCTCCTCTTTTTGTTGACCCTATGTCAGGTCTCAACGATAATCTCAATGGAGTAGAGCGTCCTGTCACCTTTGGAATCAAGGAACAGAATGACACTACGGCTGAAATCGTTCATTCTCTTGCCAAATGGAAGAGATACGCTTTAAAAAAATACGGCTTTGAGGTCGGTGAAGGACTTTATACCGACATGAATGCCATTCGCCGTGACGAGGAAACCGACAATATTCACTCCATCTATGTAGATCAGTGGGACTGGGAGAAAATCATTCCAAAGGAAGACCGTACGATTGAATGCTTTCAGAAGGTAGTCCGTGATGTCTACAAAACTCTTGTCAAAACAGAGAAATATATGGCCATCCGCTACGATTACATCGAAGAGATCCTCCCGCATGATATCTTCTTCATCACCTCACAGGAGTTAGAGGATATGTTCCCTGAATATACCCCCAAGCAGAGAGAGTATTACATTGCCAAGGCAAAGGGTGCTGTCTGCATCATGCAGATCGGTGATAAGCTGGAAAGCGGCATCCCGCATGATCTGCGTGCCCCAGACTATGACGACTGGGCGCTAAACGGTGATATCATCGTATACTATCCGGTTCTTGATATCGCACTTGAGCTTTCCTCCATGGGAATCCGTGTTGATGAGGCATCCTTAAGAAGTCAGTTGGAGAAGGCCGGCTGCACGGAACGCGCCGAGCTTCCCTTCCAGAAGGCCATCTTAATGGATGAGCTTCCCTATACCATCGGCGGCGGAATCGGACAGTCCAGAATCTGTATGTTTTTACTTAGAAAAGCACATATCGGTGAGGTACAGGTGTCCCTGTGGCCTGACGACATCCGGGAGAAAGCAGAAAAATGCGGCATTCAGCTTCTATAACTCCAAACCGGAAACGGGAACAGATCACTCTGCTTGGCATCGCGCTTTTGCTGTTTCTTCTGTTCATCTGCCGTTTCTTCTATCTGGAGCATCAGGGACCACCGAAGGAGATTGTCTCCTATGTGACGGCCTCAACCCTGTTAGTTGAAAACCTTGCGGATGTAACGCCGGATACTCCCATGCGCAATCCGTATGATTCTCTCTGTGTCCCAACCTATGTTAATTACGAGGACGGTTATTACTTCCTCGTCGACTGTTACCACGATCAGGTTCTCTATCATGAAAACTTTGACGATCCTCTGACGCAGTGGAAGGTTCTCACCAATGATATGCATATGGGGCACACGATCGCCTCGGATGGCATCGTTTATCTGGTGGATGACACCGAGAATAACCGCATTCTCATCTTTGAGAAAAAGGACGGCTGCTTCATCCAGACGCAGGTCTTCAACGATATCGGCAACCGTCCCCACTATATCCAATATGATGAGAAAACTGCCACCTTCTATGCCTGGAGTTCTTTAAGCGGCGAGTTGTTCTGTTTTCAGCACACCCGTTATGATTCCAGAATGTATTTGACCGATGTGCGTAAAATCGAGGAGCTTGACGGTGTATATGTCCGTTCCTTCACCATTATCGGAAATGATATCTATTTTGTATCCGGAAAATCAGAAATATTAAAAGCAGATTTAACTACTTTGCGTATTAAAAAGCGTTATCCAGTTCCGGACACCATGGCAGGAATGATACAGCTTATGCCGATTTCAGGCGGATATCTGATTACGATATCTACAGACAGTACCGGTGACCAGTCCTATGCCACGATTATACGCTGCAAGAGACTGGAGGATCTCGAAAAAGGAGAATATACCGACGTTTATGAGTCCTTCATCGGCGGAGGAACTCCCTATTCCATCACCAGATTGGAGGATACCTATTATCTGACCGAGCACAGAGTACCCGGGCACAGTGTATGGAGCTTTCAGATCGATCAGAATCAGCTTGTAAATATAAGGGCACGCTATTAGCAGCGTGCCCTTCGTTTCGTCCGTTTTCTGTTATTGAACTACGAGATTGGAGTAACCCATCAGGCTCTCATCCACCTCTCTTGCACATTCGCGTCCCTGTCTGATGGCCTTGACCACCAGAGACTGCCCGGTATGCATATCCCCCGCTGTGTAAACGCGCTCCACATCCGTCCGATAGGAGTCAGCTGCGGTCTTCACATTGGTTCTCTCATCGACCGATACGCGGAAAGCATCCGTCACATACTTCTCACTTCCCAGAAAGCCTGCTGCAATAATCAGAATCTGGCAAGGAAGCTCTTTCTCACTTCCGGCAATCTCCTCCATCTTCATCCTGCCACTTTCGGGATCCTTGCTCCAATTTAGCTTCACAATCTTAACCGCCTTAAGGTTTCCGTTCTTATCCTTTACGCATTCCTTTACCGTCGACTCATAAACTCTCGGATCCTTTCCAAATACGGCAATCGCTTCCTCCTGTCCATAATCTGTCTTGCAGATCTTTGGCCATTGTGGCCAAGGATTATCCGCCGCGCGGCTGTCAGGTGCCTTGGGCATCATCTCAATCTGTGTTACGGATGCTGCCCCATGACGGATTGCCGTTCCCACACAATCATTTCCGGTGTCTCCTCCACCGATGATCACCACATGCTTATTCTTCGTATCCACATAGGCTTTATCAGCAAACCCACTGTCCAACAGACTCTTGGTATTGGCCTTTAAGAAATCCACCGCAAAATAGATGCCCGCTGCATCGCGTCCGGGAACTTTGATATCTCTCGGGTTGGAGGATCCACACGCAAGCACAACACGATCAAACTCCTTTAGCAGCTTCTCCGCCTTGACGGTTTTACCGATATCCGCTCCGGTTACAAACTCGATTCCCTCCTGCTTCATAACATCTATTTTACGATCAATGACTGCCTTATCCAGCTTCATATTGGGAATTCCATACATTAGCAATCCGCCTACACGATCCGAACGCTCAAAAACCGTTACCTTATGTCCGCGCCTGTTAAGCTGATCCGCAACTGCCAGTCCGGATGGACCGCTGCCCACAACGGCAACCGTTTTTCCGGTGCGAACCTTTGGTGGCTTTGCCTGTGCATATCCTTCCTTGTAGGCATTCTCAATAATGGCGTATTCATTGGCCTTTGTTGCAACAGGAGCATCGTTTAAGCCACATGTACAGGCATTCTCGCACAGAGCCGGACATACTCTGGACGTAAACTCCGGAAAGTTGTTCGTCTTATGGAGACGGTTGTACGCCTCCCGCATGTTTCCTGTATAGACCAGATCGTTCCACTCCGGAATCAGGTTATGAAGCGGACAGCCGCTGGTCATCCCGCAGATGTTCATCCCTGCCTGACAGAACGGAACTCCGCAGTCCATACATCTTGCTCCCTGGAGCTTCTGACGTTCTATCGGCAGTGGTTCATGGAATTCATCAAAATTCTTAATTCTCTCAAGAGGCGGAATCACTCCTAAATCCTCTCTCTCATATTCTAAAAATCCACTTGGCTTTCCCATGGTTCACCATTCCTTTCCCGTATGTTGGTTCTACTCGTTTTTATTTGCATAGAACGCCTCAATCTGAGCCTGCTCAGCACTAAGACCCTTCTCTTCCATCTGAACGATCAGCTTAAGCATACGTTCATAGTCATGAGGGATGATCTTCTTAAACTTCGGCAAATAGTCTCCAAAATTATCCAGTATTTCCTTTCCCTTGACTGAACCGGTCGAAGCCACATGCTCCTTAATCATCTCCTTGAGCTCAAGAACATCATATTTGGAATTGACCTCATAGGAGGAAACCATTTCCTTATTTAACCTTGTGTAAAGCTCGTTATGTTCATCAAGTACATACGCTATACCACCACTCATACCTGCCGCAAAGTTCTTGCCGGTCTCACCAAGCACTACCACACGTCCGCCGGTCATGTATTCACAGCCGTGATCGCCAACGCCCTCCACAACAGCAATCGCACCGGAGTTTCGTACGCAGAAGCGCTCACCTGCCACACCATTGATAAAAGCCTTACCACTAGTCGCACCATAGAGTGCCACGTTTCCGATGATGATATTCTCATCCTGCTTAAACCGGCTTCCCTTCGGAGGATACACAATCAGCTTACCACCCGACAGTCCCTTACCAAAGTAATCATTGCTGTCACCGATAAGCTCCAGCGTGAGTCCCTTCGGAATAAAGGCACCAAAGCTCTGTCCTCCGGCTCCATTACATAACACATGATATGAATCTTCCTCCACATCATCTCCGAGACGTCTTGTAATCTCTGAGCCAAGAATGGTACCAAAGGCACGATCTACGTTGCTGACATCCACTTCAATGCTTCTCTTCTGACCGGTCTGCAATGCCTTATCCAGCCGCTTTAGCAGCACTCTCTCATCCAGCGTCTTCTCCAGTTCAAAATCATAAACCTGCTTCGGATCAAAGGTGAATCTCTGCTTGGTACCAACGTATGGATTATCAAGAATCAGATGAAGATCCAGCTCCTGCTGCTTCTCACTTAAATTCTCACGAACCTTCAACAGCTCTGTATGCCCAACCAGTTCATTGACAGAGCGGACTCCAAGGGCTGCCATATACTCACGCAGCTCCTGTGCTATGAATCTCATAAAGTTCTCTACATACTCCGGTTTGCCACGGAATCTCTTCCGAAGCTCGGGATTCTGTGTCGCAACGCCAACCGGACAGGTATCCAGATTGCAGACACGCATCATCACACAGCCCATGGTTACAAGAGGAGCCGTTGCAAAGCCATACTCCTCTGCTCCAAGAATTGCTGCGATTGCGACATCACGTCCACTCATCAGCTTACCATCCGTCTCAATACGCACCTTACCGCGAAGTCCGTTCTGAATCAGCGTCTGATGTGTCTCGGCAAGTCCAAGCTCCCACGGAAGTCCTGCATTATGAATGGAGCTTCGCGGAGCAGCACCTGTTCCTCCATCGTAGCCTGATACAAGAATCACCTGCGCACCCGCTTTAGCTACTCCGGCTGCAACGGTTCCGACACCAGCCTCTGATACCAGTTTGACAGAGATGTCAGCTTTGTTATTTGCATTTTTCAGATCATAAATCAACTGGGCGAGATCCTCAATCGAATAAATATCATGATGAGGCGGGGGAGAAATCAACCCCACACCAGGTGTGGAATGTCTGGTCTTTGCTACCCACGGATAAACCTTTCCACTGGGCAGATGACCACCTTCACCCGGCTTTGCTCCCTGTGCCATCTTAATCTGTATTTCTTTGGCACTGACCAGATACCTGCTGGTAACGCCAAATCTGCCGGAAGCAACCTGTTTGATCGCAGAGCATTTATCAAGTCCGTCCGGTCCTATCGTCAGGCGCTCAATATCCTCGCCACCTTCACCGGTATTGGACTTACCATGTAGATGGTTCATTGCAATTGCCAGTGTCTCATGCGCTTCCTTGGATATTGAGCCATAGGACATTGCTCCCGTCTTGAATCTGGTAACAATGCTGTCTACACTTTCCACCTCATCAATCGGAATGCCTTTCTTAGGGAAATTAAAATCAAGCAGTCCTCTCAGTGTTTTAATAGAGGTCTCATCATTCACAAGCGCTGTATACTGCTTGAACAGCGGATAATCCCCGCGTCTGGGGGACTCCGGAAGCAGATGAAT
>CALZEZ010000011.1 GCA_945643825.1 uncultured Lachnospiraceae bacterium | reverse complement strand
CTTGCTCATTTTACTCATCCTCTTATTTGGTATTGATGCGGATAACGGGGCATTCTCCCATATCATAGGTAACGGTGCGGAAACCAAAACATCCATCCGCTCCAATTGTGCTGGTTTGTGAATTTGCCAAGACTTTGGTACGGAGTGCACAGCTTTGTACAAATCCAACAACATCATAGCGAATGGAGTAAAAACCGCCGTGATAGCCTTCACATGCTTTGGCTGTCTTCATGGTCCACTCGTAAACTCCATGCTTTAATGCATAGGGTGTTGCTTTTATACGAAGTGCGGTGGAATAGGCTACCGGCTTTCCATTATTGTCGAGATATACAGCATCTTTCGGGAAGTACTTCTCAACCTCTTCATAGCTTAGAATATACACGCGATCCATAGTATCGTTTCCATAATCAATCGGTTCTTTTATGGTGGCATCCCAAAGAGGCTTGGTCGGTGCATTATGATTTTTAACTGTCATGATGCGGCTCTGTTCCGTACTGTCAAAGGCTGTTGTCAGGAAGGTCGTATTCAGCCAGTTACGCAGATTACAGGTCTCCCAGGTTACCGGAATGGGTTTGGAAATATCAGCACCATAAGCATTGGAAAACGGAACACCATCAAGAACATATCGGCTCATCAGAAGAAGGCTGTCGCCGGTATTCTCGAGCACGCGCCATTCGATCGGCTCCATGCCATTTTTCTTCACATTATCCTGCTCGTATACGCCATAGGTAACAAAGGTTCCGGGAAGCGCCACGCGAAGCTGTTCTATCGGGGTATCGGTTGCACGCAGTGTCTGACTAAGAGTGGCATTTGTGTTCGTCTGCTGTAATAAAGCTGCCGGATCAGTACTTGGGTTGTAGGGCTGGCGTCCTTCGATTTTTCCGCAAAGGAGATAATGTTGATAGAGTGCCTGTGCACTATTTCCCATCACAGCAACCACGTCCGGGTTATTTGCCGCATAGTATTCGGCATCAAAGATCGTGCCATCCGGGTAAAGAACCGGCGTTGCGTTTGCTGTAAGCGGGTTTGTCATGGTGACAACGCAGGTTGCAGCTACAATGCATATTATGTTTCTTAGAATGTTTCTTACTTTCAATTGAATCTCCTCCTCAGTGTAATGTTCCATGTCTACAATAATACCATGGTTGCGCATCAAATGAAAGATTATACAAAAAAACAGTCTCCCGGGTGGGAGACTGCGATATAATTAACACATTACCGGCATCATCAGGCGGCATCCGCCTCTTATCATCATGACCCCAAGAGGAATCAGAATAATCGTGCAGCAAAGCACTATGCCGACTGCCAGTAATACAAGGCTAAGAGGCAATCTGACAAAGAGCCAGACAAGAGCCATTAAGAAGGCACCGGTAAGATGAACGCCAAGTGCAATCATGAAACAGAAAAACAAAACCATAAAAAATAAGGTAATCATAGTCATTCCCTCCTTACACACTATACATAAATGATCTTCAAACTTCCGAAGGATACATTTCCGTTGACTAGCAGATTGGTCACACCCTGCGGATTCTCCACACCGGCCTTTTCCACACTGGCAAAGCTGTTGTGAATATTGGTGACCACATTCCATCCCGCAGGCACATACAGCTTCACCTCGCCCATGGAGGAGTTCACATGAACACTTCCAGAATTGCCAATTAGTTCCGCCTCTGTTAAGTACAGATCAAAGCTGCCAAAATCTGATTTTACATAGACCTCGGAGACTGCGCCCTTCAGATATTTCACGCTGGTTCCAAAATGATTCTGATAGTAGACCGTATTATTATTTCTTTTCTCGTCCTGCATGCCCTGCGCATTTCCAAAGTATACCGGACCTGCGAAAGGTTTTTTCCCAAAGTGGGGAAAAAGCATGTTGAGTCCGACTGTTGCAAGAATCGCCGCACCAAGCACCGGCCAGGGTGTGATAGCCTCAAGTCCCAAGAACTCATCGTGCAGAATAATCAAAAATGCAATCGGAAACAGGATTCCTCCGATACTTCGTCTCAGAATACCATTGAAGAGTATCGCCACAGAAACAATTGTCAGGGTGATGCTCCAAATGCTGAAATCCTTAAGGAATCCGAGTTTGTTGACAATCAGAGCGATCGCTATGACAACAAGGAAAATTCCCCAATAGGATCTCTCTGAATTCTGATGATACTGATTATTGTTATTGCTCATTTTACTTACCTCTTCCTATCTTTCTTGTATTTAAACGTTCTATCAGCAGCTTATAATAATTTCTGGACACCATTGCCCTTTTCTTGCTTCCCTGAAATTCCACCATGCTCGATGCAGTGAGATTCTTCGTAATCGAGTAGATTCGATCCAGGTTGACAATGGTTGATTTGGAGATCCGCATGAAGCTTGCCGGCAACAGCTCCTCCAGTTCATAGAGCTTATAGCCACAAGTAAACATACGATCCGCCGTGTGCGCCATCAGCTCTCTGCCTTCGGTCTCAAAGAAGTAGATATCCGCTATCGGAATGAAGTAATCCGTCTCTGCGTCTGAAAGTGTCAGACAACGTGTTCCACCGCTCTGCTCCATTATGTAGTTTTGCAGATGGATCACGGATTCGCTTAAGCTGGCACATCGAATGACCACTTCTTCCTCCTCTAAGCCCGGTTCCATTTCAATTCTTACTTTCATTTCATTTCCTTTTTTACTTTCGTGTTGCTGATAAGTTCAGTATAGCGATACAGCGATTTCTGTAAAGGCTTCTTGCGTAAGAGGTAATTTTTAGTGTGTAAGAGGTTAAAAAAAGGGCGGTGCTTACAGCACACAGCCCTTCTGAAGAATAACGTTTGCGTACTGGCTGGTCTCAGAGGTCGCAATAACCGCATATGCCTTCTTTGCTTCCTCATAAAATGCGAATCTTTCGAGCTTCTGAATGACCTCAGTTCCTCTTGGTTCTTCCTTTTCAATCATTTTCTCATAGGTTTTCCAGATGGAGACATCTGCATTGTCGCCGGGTACTCTTTCCATAAGGCTGACCGGCTTTTCTACATACTGGTCGAGCGGGAACACCTGCAGGATCGCCTCAAGAATCTCCGGAACGCCATGTCCGTCCATCCGGATCACGATCCCGTTTCTCCCCATGGTCTCTGCCGGGAAGTTTCCGTCCGCAATGACAATCGTGTCACTGTGCCCCATTTCACATAATACCTTTAACAGCTGTGGTGACAGCATCGGTGAAATTCCTTTTAACATAAGTACTTTCCTTCCTATAACATATTTCCAATCTGCGGCATCTCCTGTGCTTTGTCAAAGCCATAGAAGTGCACGGCATTTTCTCCAAGGAATGCCGCTTTTTCTTCCTGTGTCAGCTTGTCGGTCTCCTCTAAGAAGCGGACTGCCATCACATAAGTGATGTCGGTCATCGTTCTCGGATAATCGCTTCCCCACATCAGCTTATCCATTCCGCAGATATCTCTCGCCTCGATAATGGCATCAACTGCAGAAGGGTAAGGATAGAATTCCTTGTGGAAAAGCCAGGTCAGGCCACCGCTTTCGATATAGACGTTCTTATGCCTTGCAAGTGCGATCTGCTTCTGCCATCCGGGTGTAGTCACCATGCCGAAGTGTCCGATCGCAATGCGCAGTGTCTGACAATGTCCAATCAGATATTCCATGTCGTCAACTTGTTTGTCGCCGTCTGCCAGATCGATCGAGATGAACTTTCCTGCTTCCTCCACCTTCTTAAAAACCGGCAGAAGCTTCTTTAAGTCCAGATCCTGCAAGCGTCCGGCACAGATTTTGACGCCGTCTACGGCTTCTAACTCGAACTCTTCTTTTTCCTGATACAGAGAACAGATCTTGATTCTGTCCGGATATTTGTTCTTCGAAGCAACCAGGTAAGCATCCTGATTGCCGTCAATGTATTCCTGTGTAATGACGCTGCCGCTCACACGTGCGTAATCCATGTTCGCAATCAGGCGTTCAATCGTGTTGCGGTTGTCCTCCATATAAGGAGGCATCATCTGGCGAATCTCGCCGCCAAAGTCACTCTTTCCGTTTCCGATTCCGACAACCGGTCTGCCATTTACGATTCCGTTCTGTGTCTCCCACAAATGTACGTGGGCATCTATGATTCTTGGCATGTGCTACCTCTTTTCCAATTCTGTTTACTTTGCGGTCATGTCAACGAGAACCTTTGCCAGGCTTCCATCGTTGTTAGCAAGTGCTTTAAAGGCTTCATCGGCACGGTCGATTGGGTAAATGTCGCTGACCATATCAAGAACTTTGACCTCGCCACTTGCGATCAGGTCAATTACTGCCATGAAATCCTTGGCATAGGAGTTACGGCTTCCGAAAACATTTAATTCCTTCTTTAACAAAACGGAGTGTAAGAAGGTGGTTTCCTTCTTGCCGTTACCGATCAGAATGATGTTGGCAGCAAATGCCGCACAGTCAATGCAGGCAAGGAAGGTCACAGACAGACCGCAGGCCTCCACGCAGACATCGAAGCCGTTTCCATTCGTGATTTTCATGGCCTCTTCTTTGATATCGGTCTTAGAGGAATTGATGACTCCGGCGGCACCAAAGTGCATTGCTTTTTCCAGTCTTCCATCTAACACATCGGCTACATACACCTCGGCTCCCTGTGCCTTCGCGGCAATCAGAGCAAAGAGTCCGATCGGTCCGGCTCCTACAACAAGTACTTTATCTCCGGGCTTCACCGGTGCACGGTGAAGGGCATGATAGCTGATCGTGAAGGGTTCCACAAGGGCTAACTCCTTCGCAGAAAGACCTTTGCCGTCATAGATGCGCTCAACAGGCATCGTGATGTATTCGCGAAAGCTTCCGTCGCGCTGTACACCCATCGTCTGGTTATCGGTACAGCAGTTTACATAGCCTCTTTTACAGGAATAACACGTACCGCAGTTAAAGTAGGGATTGGCTGTGACGATATCACCCGCCTTTAATCCCTTTTCGTTTTCGGGAATGGATACAATCTGAGCACTGAATTCATGTCCGGGTATTCTGGGATAGGTGGTGAAGGGCTGGTTGCCTGTATAGCTTGCCACATCGGCTCCGCAGATGCCGCAGTATAAAACCTTAAGGAGTGCTTCGCCTTCCTTAGGAACCGGCATCTGTGTGTCTGTCACTTCGATTTTAAAGGGTTCTTCGATCCATACTGTTTTCATTCTTTTTTCCTCTTTTCCTATTGCTGTACATATTTCGGATTCCAGATAACTGCCGTCTTCATCGGGGCACTCTTGCTGTAGATTTTATTCTTATAGGCATCAATCGGATCCTTTGAAAATTCTTCTCTGTCGATTAATTCCACAATCTCATCGTAGTGACTCTGTGCCAAAAGCTCGATGGCTTTTTCCATATGATCCTGTCTGAAGTTGATCGAGCCAAGAATCAGGTGATTTTCAAAGCCAAACGGCATCGTATCGAAGGTGATCTTCGGTCCAAGGGAGAAGCTGTTATAGATTCCATTGCAGCCAAGCACCTTATGTTCAAAGGCAATGCGATGCTCCACATTGCTGCCGCTTACTCCGATAAAGGTCGTTGCTCTTCCACCAAGTCTGTCAATGATAGCCTTTGCAAGCTCTTCTTCGGATTCGTAGGTGTTCTGCAGGTACTCGGCATTGGTCTGCTTCAGTGCAAACTGTACCTTCGGTGATTCCTTCGGGCTTCTGGCAACAAAGAGTACCTTCGCATTCTTGTGATTGCGAAGGATCAGGTCACCAATGAACATACCGGTCGTTCCGAGTCCAAAGATTACCGTGCGGTCAAAAATTTCGTCTTTTGCAATCTCTCTGGCTTTTGCTTCGTCACATTTGTATTTTCTCATTGCCACGCGGAAGTTATGGGCGCTTCCTAAATCCTCCATGCGCTCTAACTGAAACAGCATACAGGCAAATGGATCGGGAAATACCATCTTCTTGGCGAAGGAAAGCTCTAATTTTCCATCCTTTACATAGCCGTCCGGAATCGGAAGAAGCATGTCGGGATGAAAATACTGTTTGTCGGCAAAGAGGCCGTCTGCCTTGTCGCAGCCGTACTCGAAATAGGTTTCGTCTTCTGTATACCGAGTCGGGTCGTAGCTGTCACCGCCACGGATCAAGACGATAGCAAAGCGATTCTGCGAGGGCACCCACACAATTCCCTCATGACCATTGATCAGGCGATTTGTTCCCTCAGGGAATTTGGCACCAAGTCTTCCTTCGCTTCCCATATGCATCAGCTCATTGTCGGTTCCGCAGAAGCCGATCATGACAGGCTCGCACAGAATGCCTTCTTTTTCTTCTTCTCCGCGCAGTCTGCGGCGTTTCACGTTCTGAATCTCCACATCGCCATAGACTAACGGGTTTTTCTCATCGTTTTGAAAATAGGTTCCTTTTACAATCATCACTGCCTCCCAAAATACATTGTTGTGTTTCCTACTGCCTATATTATAGCGTTCTCCGGTCTGCGCTTACAAGACGAGCAGATGACGATTTGTATTAATTTGTGACGTGTTTTCGCATATTTGTTGACAGAATTAAGATGTTTGATGCAAGATGGAGAGGAAGGGGACATTAATACGAAATGAGATGCTGTCGGGCAACGTTCCTTTGAAACAAATATTTCAGGAGTGGAGTTATTATGAAGTATAGAAATCTGGATCTTTCTTTTTCTATCGAAGATATCGAGTTTACAATACTAAGTATCTGTCTGGAGAAGCTTGTCAAGCCGATTCCGATGCACAGCCACGGGAAGGACAGCTATGAGATTCATTATGTGTCGTATGGGTATGGGACGCTTCACCTGAGTGAGACAAGCTATGAGATTGTGCCGGGTACGCTGTTTATCACAGGTCCCCAGGTGGAGCATGAGCAAATTTCAAACCCTGCCATTCCTATGACAGAGTATTGTGTCTATATGAAGGTCAAGCCCTCTGTCAAAGCCATGCGGGGAGGCAGTTCACTCATTTTGGATTTTTTGCAGCATTCTTTCTGGTTTGGTTCCTGCGACAATTCTATCCATGAGCTTATGAAGCAGACGCTCTCGGAGCTCGAAAAGGAACAAAAGGGATATCGGATTGTACTACAGGCATTGCTCGAGCAGTTCATCGTACAAATTGCGAGAGGCTATCAGATTGAAGAGAGCCACGTGCATCGAGGTGTAAATGGTTCTCCCTCGGATGAGGATCTGATCTATCTGATCATTGAGGAAGCGTTTTTGTATCATTATAAGGACATCACGCTTGAGGCACTCGCCGCACAGATTGGTTTGGGAAGACGGCAGACGGAGCGTCTGTTACAGATGCATTATCATAAGACTTTTTTGCAAAAAAAGACGGCTGCACGTATGTCAGCCGCCTGTAGTCTACTTCGCGATACATCCTTGAGTATTTCATCAATAGCAGAAAATCTGGGATATTCCTCCGTGGAGCATTTTTCCACGGCTTTTAAAAAGTGTTATCATATGACACCATCCGCATTCAGGAAGCGGCGTATGACAGTCGTGTCAGGATAGTTGGATAGGTTATTTCTTCGCTGCCGCCAGCTGTGCGTCTGTTACCTCCAGAACTTCCTTGATCTCACTCTCGGGATAGCCCTTGCGCAACATCTTGCGGATTGACGAGAGGATTCCCTGTTCGATTCCCTGCTCTATTCCCTGCTCTATTCCCTGCTCGATTCCTTGCTCTATTCCCTGCTCGATTCCTTCTTCTCTTACAATCTCACTCAAATTGCACACTGTCAAAAGCCTCCTTTCAATTTCTTCCGTCATAACCAAACCATAGCTCTTAAGCTTTTCTTTCTTCTCTGCAACATCTGTCTTTGCAAACAAATCCTCCAACATAGCAATCAGTTCATTTCTAGATCTTTGTACATCAGCAGAGCGTCTTATTTTAACAATAATGCCCTTCACTAATCCCATACTGGTCAGCATATCATCCTCACAGTCGATTCGCTTTCGATACATTGAAATCTCTTCAATAGCATCACCATCCGCATCAGCATCCATACAAATCCATATGCTTCTCACTCTTTTGAGATTATCATAATCGCTATGTATAAATTCTGTTTCTTTTTGAGCAGATACCATCCTTGACAGATAATAAATCACTCTATTTTCCAAATGATACCCTAACCGCGAAGGTTTTGAGGATTTCTGTGCCTCCACATTGATTAGTATCTTTGTTGTTTCTTTTCTATATTTTACAGTAAATCTGATATCAAAAACAATCTTTCCTTCATTGGGAACTATATCTTCTACCTGTTCACCCTTCAATTTACCCAAATTTGTTAATCCTGGCTCTACATAAGTATTCTCGACTTCAACTTCTGATATGCAGGATATGATTTGTTCTACAGATTCGTTCATGAATTCCTGTAAGGTATATTTGAGAATTCGCGCTAGTATCTGCTTGTCAGACAGCAGCCATTTCACATTACTATCATAACGCACATCTGCATCAGCAACAGTATCAATGGCTTTTGATAAATGTGTTTCTGACCTCACCAATTTGTTCCTCTCTTTCCTAATTATATCAATGCAGAAATGGAAAGTCCACAAAAAGAAGTCCTCATAATTCTATGAGAACTTCTCTTTCGTGTGATTTCCAGATTCAGTTGTTTAGCAGTCTTACCACAATGTGTGGGTGGCTACCTGTTCGTTTGCAAACGGTCCCGGGATGATGTGAAGACCGCGTTTGTTGCCAAAGTAGTCCTCATCAAAGGTGATCGGTGTTCCGTCCGGGTTTTCATACTGTTCCTCCGGCTCAAAGGCCTTGCCCAGGGTAGAGGTGTGAATCATATGCACCTTGAAGTCTTTTACCAGCTCAAAGAGATTTGTCTTTATGGAGTATTTACCATTTTCCTCCACAAGCTCCACTTTTACTTCCGGATCGGTATTGACAAGCTTGTCGTCTTCTCGTGCAAAGGCTCCTGCCCCTGCAAAATAGGCATTTCCGTGAATCCATACCGGGAGATGTCCAAAGTGTGCGGAGGCAAGCTTGCCCATATCAGGGCGCGCCACTTCAAGATCAAACTGTTTGATCCAGTCCTCGTATACCGGATACTCATCCCATACATGGGTTCCCACCTCGAGATTGGTATATTCCTTTTCCATATCCCAGTCTTCCAGATAATCCTCCGGAATCTTGGTATTCTGGATGAAGATATTATTATAGAAGCGGTCATCTCCATGAAGAATCGTCATAAAGCCTAACACTTCGGTTCTGTGTGGAATATGGTAAGGGGTGTATCTTGGCTCTCTCTGGTCATTGATGATGCTGTCAACTCCGCTTCCAACCATAGCAAAGGAACCGCAGATCAGATTATGAACCATTGCAACACCCTCCGTTGCAATTCGAAGAGAGCAAGGCGAAAGCAGAATATTATTGTCAATCAAAGTCGGACCGTGTCCAACCTCCACGAAAATATCCTGATCAAAACGATCCGGGCGCGCTTTCACACAGGCAGGCGGGTTGTTATCATGCAGGAAATTGTGAGTGATCCTTGTTCCCTGTGCTTCCCAGTCTGTCCAGATGCCCATGGAGCAGTGATGGATATGGTTTCTTCTAAAGATAACATCGATGGCTGCATGGAATTTGATTCCGGCAATCTCCGCTCCTCCAAGCTGCTGCATGTTGTTAATGTGATGAATATGGTTGTCCTCTATGATAGAGAATACGCAGCCCATACGTCCAACGATGCCGGTCTGCTCACAGTGGTGGATGTGACAGCGGCGCACGATGTGGGAGCCGACGGTCTCTTTTGTCCAGCCGTCATACTGTGCGCGGCATACCGCATCTCTCTCCATCTGCGTCGGGCTTTTCACGTGTTTGGTGAAAAAGTAGTTGTCATTGTTTTCCTGGGAATAGTTTCCGAAGGAGATTCCACAGCATTTTGAGCCGGACACATCACAATCTTCAATGATCCAGCCCTTTGACCAGTGCGCACCGATCATTCCATCCTGATAGGCTGCCGGTGGTGCCCAGGTCGTTGCGGCTTTATTTACATTAAAGCCGGAGAGTGTGATGTAGCTGATGTATTTTGCCTTGGGCATAAAGCAGTTGCGACGAACGGTAATCTCTACCTTTTGCTTTGCGGGATCAAGATCCTGAAAGTTTGCATAGATTATGGTTTCGTTTTTCTCTTTATCCTGCGTGGTGAACCATTTATAAATGGAATATTCAGGCTCCCAGCTTCTCTCATACACTTTTCCCTCAAGGCACTCCTCAAGGGTGTCGGTCTCATAAAACATTCTGTCATTGACATACACATTTCCGGTATGCATGTGGTTATCGGCAAAATACCAGTCGCCCTCCACTTCCTGAATGTAGGGGTTGTAATCGCCAAACACAGTATTGTCCACACGTGTCACGTAGGTCGTTCCATCATATTTCTCCCAGTCAGTGACAAGCTCAGCGCCTGTAATAACAGCTCCCAGCGGAACCTCCGAACGGTAGGTGATTCTGGCATCTTCTCTGCCCGGGTGAACCGGGTTGACATATTCGCGGTAGATTCCGGGCGCTACAATAACCTCATCTCCCGCCACTGCGATTTTCGCAGCATCATTGATTGCCTTAAAGGGCGATTCCTTGCTGCCGTTTCCCCCTCTGGCAGCATTTACATTTACATAGATTTTCATAGCCTTCTCCTTTTTTGTTAATATGCCATCTTATAGACTGCAAACATATCTTCATAGTCAAGTGGCTTATAACCGCTTAACACTCTGGTCTTGTCTCTGCTGCAGGCAAGTGCGAGCTTCTCCAGATCCTCTTCTTTCACCCCAAGCTCTTTTAAGGACACCGGCATACCAATAGATTTGTAATACTCCTCCTGCATGTCAATTGCTTTGTTGATTGTTTCTTCAGGATGCTCAAAATCAATATCTACGTTCCATACATTATGCGCATATTGCAAAAATCTCGGAATATTGGCAGAGTAAACATATCTTGCCCAGCTGCACCAGATCGCAGCAAGCCCCGCTCCATGTGCCACCTCTGGATAGAAGCCGGATACCTCATGCTCAAACTGATGAACCGGTAATAAGAAGGTACGTCCGCACTGGGTAAGTCCGTTATGTGCAACAGAGGATGCCCACATCATGTTTGCTCTCGCCGTATAATCTGTGGGGTTCTTGATCGCATCCTTACCCGCTTTCATCGCGCTCTTGATGACCGCCTCTGCAAGTGCATCCGTCAGGTAGGTGTCCTCACCGAGACAGAAGTATCTCTCAATCGTGTGCATTGCGATATCAACTGCACCGCATGCTGTCTGATATGCATTAACGCTATAGGTCAGTTCAGGATTCTCAATCGCAAAATCCATGTGATTAAAGGGGCTGTTATAGCCTCTCTTGGATTTGGTTGCAGAATCTGAAATAACACAGGAATTGGACATTTCCGAGCCTGCTGCTGCAAGCGTCAGAATGCATCCCTTCCTAAGACTGTTTTTCGGAGCCGCAGTACCCATGGAAAATTCCCATACATCGACATCCGGATTCGCTGCACCATTTGCGATATCCTTTGCAGAATCCAGCACGGAGCCGCCACCGACTGCCAGAACAAAGTCTACACCTTCCTTCTTACAGAGGTCGATTCCCTCACGCACAAGAGCAAGCTCCGGGTTGGCAACAACGCCGCCAAGCTCCACATAACTGATATTTTCGGCGTCCAGACATTCCTTGACACGATCTAACAGTCCGCTCTTCTTCGCAGACTGTCCGCCATAGTGGATCAGAACCTTCTTAACGCCAAATTCGCTTATAATCTTTCCGACCTTTTTCTCTTCGTCCTTGCCAAAGTAAACCTTTGTGGGTACATCGTAAATAAAATTGTCCATTTGTATTTTATTTCCTCCACTTTTTCAACAGATGATTTTATGATAATACAAACGGACATATTTTGCTATATGCTTTCTTGCTATGAAATTGTACTTTTCTTTCGGGCTATGCTTTTTGCTTTTTTTGTACCGGAATCTGGATCTCCGAAAGCCACTCCGTTTCAGAATCCTTATTCCATGCTCCGTCAATATAGTTCTCGCGGATGTTTCCGCAGATCTCGTACCCATTTTCTTCAATGTACTTAAGAATCGTCTCATAGGTGCGCGAAAAGTCTGCATAGGAGCCCTTGTGATAGATGCTCACCACCTCGGTCTCGGGAAACTCTTTAAAGGTCAGCCCTTCGACAGCCTCTCCGTGCTCCCTGACTGCCTCGCAGGTCTCAATCAGAATATTCTCATCCTTATATCCGGGTTCCAAATAGTTCGTGAAGCAATACTCCGGAACAGCGCACAGGCAGCCTGCCTCCTCCATCAGCGCCCCCATCTGGGGCATCACCTCAAACAAATCATCATAGCTCTCAATCCGACTGATCATGGTCGCGCAGACACACGCCGGAATTTTCCGGATTCGGACAGGGGTAGCCATGGATTCCGTTCCATTCATCAGATACGCATCCAGTCTGGATAGCTGCAGGGTAAGCTCCGCAATTTTGGCAAGTACCTCGTTCTTCTTCTGAATCAGGAAGGCTTTTGCATCCTCCGCATCCGCAAGATGCTTTATGTCGTCTATCTTGAAGCCTGCCTCTTTGAGCGCAAGGATGCGGTGAATGGTCTCCATCTGGCTCATTTTGTAGTATCGATAGCCGCTCTCCTCATCAATCTTAGCCGGGTAGAGCAAGCCTTGCTCCTCATAGAAGCGCAGAGCTTTGATTGTAATATGATTCATCTGGGCAAACATGCCGATCCGGTAAAGATAGTCCTCCGACTTCTCTTCCATCCGGTGTTCTTCGTTCATTTTCATAATATTCTCCATTCCCACTATTCCCAGCGAAAGGTTTTGACGGAAATCACTGTACATACGATTGCGATGACTGTCAGTATCACGATGCCTCTTGCATTTATTATTCCGCTCCCGATCGAAATCTGTTTCATCAGCTGGATTCCCTGCGCGAGTGGCAAAAAGTCTGCAATCCTCTGCATTCCACTCGGAAATAATTCATACGGAATGGTGGCTCCCGAAAAAAGAAGCATCGGGAAATAGACGAGGGATGTCGCCACGTTCATTGACCTCGCCGTTCTGCACAGACTGGCAATCATAAGTCCGATAGAAAACATTGACACAAGTGTCAGAAGCCATGCTCCGATAAAGGCAAGAGCATTCCCCTGCATTCGATACCCGAAAAAAATAACTGCGACAGCAGCAACCAGGATGGCC
Organism: uncultured Lachnospiraceae bacterium; assembly: GCA_945643825.1. GTDB lineage: Bacteria > Bacillota > Clostridia > Lachnospirales > Lachnospiraceae > UMGS2037. The sequence continues at coordinate 1,101 of CALZEZ010000011.1, read as the reverse complement.
GAAATCGCCGCCATCACTGCACTGCAAAGGGTATCTGCTCCGAGCAGCCAGGCGGGACTGCAAGGACTGCAATAAAATGATTTCAGTACCTTCTTATCTCTGTAATCCACCATCATAATCGGAATGCTCATAAAGGCGCTGCAGCAGATTCCAACGCAAATCAAAGACGAGAATGCACTTTGCAAATATGTCATATTATCTGCGGCACTTTTATTTCCGGCAATCAGTGCAATCAGAAACATCACAACCACCGGCATACACAGATTGAAAATAAATACATCTGCAGATCTGAAAAACATTCTCTGTTCTACTTCATATAATCTCAAAAATCTTCTCATAATTCAACCTCCTCGCCCATATACCACAGATAGGCTTCCTCTAAATTGTCATACGGAGAGGCTGCAACAACCTGTGTCACAGTTCCCCTGGTTACTTCGCTTCCCTTCTTGATGATCATAATCTCATCACAGAGCTTCTCGGCTTCTTCCATATAGTGTGTTGTCAGAAAGATCGTAAGCCCGCTTTCCTTTAGCTGTCGCAGGGTTCTCCAGACCTCTCTTCTGGCTGCCACATCCAGTCCCGTTGTGAGTTCGTCCAGAAAAATGATCTCGGGATTTCCGATCAGCGCAAGCGCAACCGAGAGCTTCTGTTTCTCACCTCCGGAGAGCTTATTGACCGGACTTTTGATAAAATCAGACAGCTCGAACAGCTCTAACAGTTCTTTGTAGTCGCGGGGATTGCGGTAAAGTGCCGCGCGTTCCCTGCACGCTTCGCCGACCCTGATGGAGGGCTGATAGTAGGATGCCTGGAGCTGTACGCCGATTTTTTCAAAGCTTTCCTTTTTATGTTTTGCAACCTCTTTGCCAAATACGGTTGCCGTTCCTTCATCCGGTGCTTTGAGTCCGAGAATCATCTCAATCGTGGTGCTCTTACCGGCCCCGTTGTGTCCAAGCAGTCCGAAGACCCTGCCTCTCTCCACAGAAAAAGAGAGGTTGTTTACTACTTTTCGTCCGTTAAAGCTTTTGGAAAGATTACGGACATCAATACATGTTTCACTCATATTTTTCTCCATTTCCGAGCGACCTTGTCGCAAAGTTGAAT
>CALZEZ010000010.1 GCA_945643825.1 uncultured Lachnospiraceae bacterium | reverse complement strand
AGGATGCTCATTCTGCAGGCACCAAGCTCCCACTCGGAAGGAGCCACAAGCTCAAGAAGCTGTTCCGTACTATTGCGATTAACCGCCTTCACAATCACTTCGTCTGTCTTCTCATCGACACTGATATTCGCATAGATTCCGACTTTCTCCAGTTCCTTCTCCTGTCCGTTCATCGGCATCGTCATCGTTCCCATGTTATCGCCATACAACTTCTGCACGTAGTAGCTTGGGGTTCCATAGGCTTTTGTCTCGTCGAACCAGATCATGTCAGGAGACCACTGCGCATAACCGACACGGGCAAACAGCGGTGCATAGGATGCTAACACAACCACATCCGCATTTCTCTCCACACCGGTCATGAAAGCAGCCTCAGCCAAAGCTCCGCCGAGCGTATTGGCTTCGGGCATATTCATCCCACTAACCGGATGCGCTGCGTACTCACCCGAAAACACCTTGACATCCCTTGGATAATTATCATAAAAGCTTACATGTTCATAAAACCATTCCGGCTTTACATAATAATGCTCATCTACGGCATAGCAGAAATTCTCCTTCTGTGGGCATTTCTTCTTATAGAAATCCCACGCTGCCTCATATTTCTCAGAGGTGATATCCGGTCCGGCAGAACCAATGAGCTTTATTTCGGGGTATCTCTCATGAATCGCTTTTTCAAACGCCTCATAACGTGCAAAGAAATCCACACGCTCGGTCTGCCACTGCTCGTTTCCAATGCCAACCATGGTTAGTCCGAAGGGTTCCGGATGCCCCATCCTCGCACGGAGGCTTCCCCATGTCGTGTCTACATCACCATTTGCAAATTCGATTAAGTCCATCGCATCCTGCAAAAATTCTGCAAAAGCATCGTCTGTCAGTTCTACCAATTCATAGGACTGATATTGGCACGCGAGTCCGACATTCAATACCGGAAGCGGTTTTGCTCCAATCAGGTCACAAAGCAGGAAATACTCATAGAAGCCTATGCCCAGTGTCTGGTTATAATGAGAGTACATGGTATGCCAACCATTATCCTCGCTTGTTCCATGCACAGCCCAACGGTTGAAATTGCTTCTTCTGCCCTCCACAGCGCCAACACTTTCTTTCCAGCGATAGCGGTTATCCAGCGTATTTCCCTCAACGATACAGCCGCCCGGAAAACGGATGAACCCGGGATGAAGCTCCTTCAGCAGTTCAAATAAATCCCTGCGGAAGACACCAGCCACTGCGTTTGCCGGCATCATTGAAATAAAATCAAATTCCACAACTCCTGCATCTGTTAGTTCAATGGTAAACTGCGCTCCGCGAACCTCTTCTTTGGCGGTAAGCTCTGCCACATAGCGATTCCATTTCTTCCAGACAGGCATGGCCGCATAATCCGGCTTCACCAGTGCTTCGCCGAAGCTCTTGCCATCCTTTTTTATCGACACCCGAATGTCCCCTGAATAGGAAACACATCTGGCATAGAAGGAAACGATGTATTTTTTGTCCTTTTCCAAGTAAACTCCATCGTATGCCTTGTTGGTAAACCCCTGTCCCGCCTTAGCTGCCCTAAAGCGCAAATAGTCAGGACTTACGCGATTGACAGGGCTTCCGCAGACATAATCCATCCTGCCTTCTCCACATTCGCTTGTCGCATGCCACCCATAGCCCGGCTCACGCTTCACATAATAATCACCCTTATCACCATAGCAATCCATGAATGCAAAAGCCCGATTCTCCAGCATCTCGGCGTATAAACCGCCATCTGCCGCGTAGTTGATATCCTCAAAGAACAAACCGATCATGCCCTCGTTAATCGGCACTCCTTTTTGACTTGTCAGTTGAATCTGCATTGAACTTATCCTCCACTTGTTCTAGTCATTTTTACTTCTCATTCCATTTTACATGAATGAATTTCGCAAAACAATTCCTACACAAAAAAAGTCGCTAAATTACAATAAGTATCTCCCTTTTACATTGTTTTCTGACAGACAGAACTTATAATAAAGACAGTATTATACAAGGAGGATCCTATGGATAAAGTAATTGTACAATTAACTGACAACTGTCGTTTTCACCTTGGCGACATCCCGGATGCCTGGCAGGCCTGGTACGATGATTCCGATTGGGAGGAGGTCTCTCTTCCGCACGACTGGTCTGTGACAAGGCCTTTCTCCAAAACCTGTTCGAGCGGAACCGGTTATCTCGAGGGCGGCATCGGCTGGTATCGTATCCATATCACCCCGGCGGAAAGCTGGAAGGGTAAATGCATCTCCATTACCTTTGACGGCGTCTACAAAAACAGCCGTGTCTGGTGCAACAGCTACTATCTGGGAGAGCGTCCAAACGGATATATCTCCTTTACCTACGATATAACCCATGCGATCTCCTATGAGACAGAGAACATTATTTCTGTCTTAGTGGATCACAGAGAAATCGCAGATTCCCGCTGGTTCACCGGCTCCGGAATCACAAGAAAGGTGACTCTGCAGGTGGAAGAACAGATTCATCCGATGCCCGATGGAATCTTTTTCTCTACACCGAATGTTTCGGATCAAATTGCTTCCTTCCGGGTGGAAAATGAGCTTATCAACACTGGCTATGACAGTGCAGCTATCGAAATAACAAATGAGTTGGTCGATCAGGCAGGACATGTTGCAGCAAAGGCAGTTTCCACCGCCACGATAGACGCTCAGGCCTCCATGGTGATCTCTGCAAGTGGAGAGCTGGTAAATCCAAAGCTCTGGTTCCCGGAGTCTCCTTATCTCTATACCCTGCGCACCACAATCCACCGCATGGATAATGGACTTACCTATGTAGCAGACACCAAAAAGGTCGGCGTTAGGAGTATTCATTTTGATCCGGATCACGGCTTCTTCCTAAATGGAAAGTCCTATTTATTTAAGGGTGTCTGTGTGCATCACGATGCAGGATGTCTCGGTGCGGCCGTGCTGCCTCTTGTATGGAAGCGCCGCCTTGAAAAATTACAGGAAATGGGCTGTAACGCCATCCGCATGAGTCATAATCCACATATGCCGGAGCTTTATGAGCTCTGCGATGCTCTTGGCTTCTTCGTCATTGATGAGGCCTTTGACGAGTGGGAAGGGCCGAAAAACAAATGGAGTACCGGGCATAACGTCTATCCACCCAAGCACCAGGGATATTATGTAAACTTCCCTGTCTGGCATGAGCGCGACCTTGTCGATCTGATTCGCCGAGACCGCAATCATCCTTGTGTCATAATGTGGAGTATCGGCAACGAGATTGATTATCCCAACGATCCGTACTGTCATCCTTCCTTCCAGTCAATGACCGGAAACAACGATGCCAACAAACCGGCTGCCGAGCGTCAGTACAATCCGCTGCGACCAAATGCAGAACGTCTGGCCATACTGTCCAAGCATCTGTGTGATATTGTAAAGAAAACAGACACGACGCATCCGGTAACTCTTGCCGCTGCCTTTCCTGAGCTTTCTGCTTCGCTTGGATTCATCGATCCATTGGATGTGGTCGGATACAACTACAAGGAGCATTTATATGCTGACAGTCATGTCAGATTTCCGGATAAGCCTTTTGTCGGCAGTGAGAACGGCCACAGTCTGTCTGCCTGGAGAGCAGTGACCGATAACGAATACATCAGTGGACAATTCCTGTGGACCGGCATTGATTATCTGGGCGAGGCGCATGGCTGGCCGATTCATGGTTCCGGTGCCGGAGTTCTGACTCTTGCCGGCTTCGAGAAGCCGTTTTACTATCGCAGGCAGAGCTTCTGGGCTACAAATCCCATGATTCACTTAACTACGACCCACGCTTCAAAGGATGAGGGAGAATTTACCCCCGTATCAGAGTGCTGGAATTATCCACTTGATGAAGAAGTTCTTGTGAAGTGTTACACCAATCTTCCTGTCATTGCGCTGTATGAAAATGACAAGCTTGTCAGTGTCTTTGAGAAAAAGGAGGATTGTGATTGCGTTGAAGCGAAGCTTTTCTTTAAGCCAGGTACCCTGAGGGCCTATGGCTTTGATTCTGTCGAAAAAGCTTCCGATACCGGAAATGCCCTCGCAGAGCATGCTGTTTATACAACCGGTCAGGCCTGCCAGATGAAGGCAGACGTTTATCCTGAGACCTGCTATGGTCTCTCGAAAAAGCCTTTGTATCAGCTTACGGTTGCCATGCTGGACGCATCAGGTCATCGTGTCTTCCACGATACCTCCATGCTTCACGTGTCTGTCGAAAATGGAAAGCTACTGGGCATCGAGAACGGAGATCTGTCCGATGTTACCGAATATTCTGCTTCCTACAGAAGAGCATATCGCGGACAGCTGATGCTCTATGTATCAGCAGAGGACTGTGACAGAAGGGTTTCCGTTCATCTGAAAAGTGATATGATAAAGGATCTGGTGATTACTCTATGAAGTTCATTTGCTATGATAAAGCGCTAGCCAGCATACAAACAAGAGAGGGTACGTTGACCCTCTCTAAACTATTTCTGCCGTTGTTTATTGAAATGATGCTCCTAAACACAATGGGAACCATCAATACCCTGATGCTCTCTCATTATTCCGATGATGCAGTCGCTGCGGTGGGAGCCGCCACACAGCTTCTCGGAATGATCCTCACGTTTTACACCGTGATCAGTACCGGTGCCTCCATAATTATTAATCATAATCTTGGCGCCGGAAACAGTAAAAGTGCCTCCGACGCTGCTTTTGCTTCTATTCTTTCCTGCGGAGCACTGAGTATCGTGATTGGAACCATCTTCTCCCTTGCCGCGGAGCCGGTGCTGCGTCTGATACATTTGGAACCACACGTATTCTCCTATGCTGTTTCATATTTCCGGATTGCGATGCAGTTTTCGGTATTTCAGGCAGTTACCTCCAGTATCTCCGGTATCTTTCGAAGCTACGGAAAGCCGAATGTCTCCGTCACCGTATCCGTCTGTATGAATGCAATGATGGCCTTTCTTGATTACCTGATTATCTTTCGTCCATTTGAGATTCCCCTCCGCGGGGTGACCGGCATCGCAATCGCTTACGTATGCAGCGAGCTTTTTGGTCTTATCCTCATTGTGTTCTTCCTATGGAGGATTCCACTGGGGCTAAATCTTCGTGAGAAGAATCTGCGCACCCTAAGGGTGGGAATCCAGATTCTAAAGGTCGGGGTTCCGGGAGGAGTCAGCTCGATTTCCTATAATATTTCACAGGTTGTATCGACTTCTATCATTGCGATGTTAGGAACAGCCGCACTTTCCACAAAGATTTATGTCTCCAACATCGTGTTCTATGTGTATGTCTTCGGCATGACGCTCGGTCTTTCCACTTCGTTGCTCATCGGTTGGCTTACCGGAGCCGGAAAATACGATCAGGCGTATAAGTTGAATCTGCAAAATCTGAGGCTTGCCATCGGTGCAAATATCATGTTCTCCGTCATCCTGTTTCTTTTTGCAGAACCGATTCTTGGCTTCTTTACGACCGATGCTACCATTCTTGCCATGGGAAGAACCCTTCTCTTTATTGATATCTTCTTAGAAATCGGGCGAGGCTTCAACCACATCGAGGAGAACTCTCTGCGTGGTGCCGGGGATGTTCTCTATCCAATGGTTGTATCGATGATTTCCTGTTGGAGCATGAGTATTCTTTTCTCTTATCTGCTGGGAATCCGGCTGGGACTCGGTCTCGCCGGCTGCTGGATTGCATTTGGCATGGACGAGTTCTTCCGCGGACTTGCCTATTTCCACAGATGGCGTTCCAGAAAATGGACTACCAAGACTGCTGCCGGAAGATAATTTCGTCATCTTCACGTATTTGCCCGGCGTCACTCCTGTCCACCGCTTAAACACCTTGTTAAAATAGCATTCGTCGCGATAACCGACACGATAGCCGATGGCGGATACCTTCATGGATGTCGTCACCAGCATCTCTCTTGCATGCTGGATCCGTATTTCATTTAAATAAGCAAAGATCGTTTTGCCGATCGTTTTCTTAAAGACCCTGTTCAAATAATCAAAGTTACAGGCAAAAGCCTCTTCGATGGTTTTGCCGGAGATGTCCCTTTGATAATTGGCGTTCAGGTAACCAAGTAATTCGTGAATGCGTTCATAGGATTGCGGAATACCCGGATTCTGGTGCAGTGCTTCCACAGTCACTGCTTCCCGTGCAATCTCCACAAGCGCTTCCATGAGACGGCAGGCACAGGATACTTTATAATTCTCCATCTGATTGCGATTATGCTCCATCGCTTCCTGGAGCAGGCGCACTACCTTCAAATATGTAGTTCCCATTTTCAGCGAAAAATGCTTGGGAAAACAGAGATACGAATCCTGATATCTTTCAAAGGAACCACCATCCTCCTGCAGGGAACAGCTTCGCTCCTGCAGGAGGTTTTCCATAAAATCACACTTCTCATGCTGTCTGACAATCTGCGGATGCTTGAAATGAATGTAAAAATATTCGCAGAAGGACGCCTGCAGTCCCTCATGTACGTAATCAGGGTCGAGCAGAATCACATCGCCTTCCACAAGCGTATACTTTTTTCCATTCTCTTGCAGGAAAAGAGTTCCTTTTGTCATGATATACAAAATGAACTCTTCCGGCTGACGTTTCATATGAACATAAGGCGGTTCTAATATCGCTTTGTCGATAAGCCGCACCTGCGGTAAACAATTACCATTGATTTTATAATACATAGCATTATCCTATATCCGGTTCCCCTTTTAAGCAGATGGTATCACGGGTCTTGCCCTCTGTCTCAAAAAGGATAATCTCGTTGTTGCCAGATTTTAGCAGCGGTGCCGGAATATATAGTCTCTTCTGCGGTCCAATCTCCCAGAATCTTCCGATATTAAAGCCGTTTACAAAGACACAGCCCTTTCCCCAGCCCTCAAAATCCAGGAAGGTATCTCCCGGCTCCTCGATCTGTAGCGAAAAGCGGTAGAAGGCAGGTGTATTTTTCACATAGTCTTTCGAAAAATCAATCTGATCCACATTGTCGAGAGGAAGTGTGTATTGCTTCCAATGATTGTGCATATGTCCGTTAATCTGTACGCACTGGTCGATTCCCTTGCGCTGATGCTCCATGCGGGGACCGAAATTGACACGTCCCATATTCTCAACAAGAATGTCTAAAGCCGCTCCCTTCTCAAATTCCACTTTGCATTCCTGTTCCTTCAAAAGCTCTAAATCATAGAGCGTTAAGACCGGTTTCCTGTCCACGAAAATATTGGCACGATCGTTTGCTTCCCAAAGTCTGATCTTTTCCATATTCTCTTCCGTGTCGAGCGAAGAGTGATACAAAATGTAGCCATAAGACTGTCCCAGTCTTTCCATGGACTGCGGCTGTACACTTTCCACCGGTGTACTGATCTCATCTATGATAGAAAACAGGCTGACCTTGTCCTGTACGGTAAGCTCACCATATGCCTTTCTCTCGATTTTGGTTGAAAAGGTCACCTCCGGAATCCTGGTGTACTTGGAGATCACTTCCTTATAACGCAGATATTTCTCGGTAATCTGACCGTCCTCTGTTAAAACTGCATCGTAATCGTAGGAGGTAACATCCGGCGTCAACTCATCATAATAGTTTGAGCCATTCATAAACCCGAAGTTCGTACCACCTTCAAACATATAAATGTTGACGTGGCCAAGCTCAAGCATTTTGTCCAGATCCTTCACGCTCTGCTCCAGGTTGCCGCGCATGTGGCCACCGTTGCCCCAATGGTCAAACCATCCAACCCAGAATTCCGTACACATAAGTGGTCCACCATCGGTGTATTTTTTCAGGATTTCAAAGCGTTCCTCCGTGCGGGAGCCAAAGTTCCCGGTCGGAAGTGCTCCCTCAATGGTACCTCCGCCCAGATTCTCAGGAAACGGTCCATCCGAGGTGACAAGCGGAACAGTGACACCATAGCTTCGCATCATGTCGCGCATGGCTTCCATGTAGGATTTATCGTTAGCATAGTAGCCATACTCGTTTTCAATCTGCATAAGGATAACATTGCCACCCCGATCAATTTGATAAGGGGTGATTTTGGGCAATAGAACGCGATAGTATTCCTCTACTGCCTGAAGGAAGGCGGCATCATTTACACGGAGTCTGATTCGATCATTCTCCAATAGCCATGCCGGCAGTCCGCCAAATTCCCATTCTGCACAAATATACGGCGATGGACGAAGAATAATATAGAGCCCCAGACTCGTTGCCTCGTGAATGAACTGTTCAATATCCAACAGCCCCTCAAAGCAAAACTGCCCTCTCTTCGGTTCATGCATATTCCACGGAATATAGGTCTCCACGGTGTTACAGCCCATAGCTTTGAGTTTTTCCAATCGATCCCGCCAGTACTGCGGCATAATACGAAAATAGTGAATTGCTCCTGAAATCACTTGAAAAGACTTGCCATCCAAATAAAAATTGTCCTTGATTTCAAATCGCCCCATAATGTCCTCCCAGCGTCTTTCTACATAATAAGAGCGCCGACTCTATAGAATCGGCGCCCAATTTATGCTCGACAGAGTCTATTTGTATAATGCATCAATCTGTGCCTGAAGAGCTGCTGTAACCTCTTCAATACCAGCCTGCTTTAATGCCTGCTGCATCTCAGCAACGATATCTTCTGCGGAACCATTGTACTTACCGTAGGAGATCTGCTTGGTATAGTTGGTATATACTTCGTTTACGTTCTGGATCTTACCCTGAATGTCATCTACATCCGGTACGAACTGACCATATGGATAGTCAATCTTAATCTTGTCATATTTTGCATATAACTCGTCGATTGCTTTCCAGTTTCTGGAAGCGTCTCTGATCTCGAGATCATCGTTACGTCCCCACCAGTAGTTGGTCATACCATTGATGTTGTCAGTATCCGGGTTGTAGCCTTCCGGATTAACACGAAGACCCTCGTCGTTGATTTCATAGGAAACGCCCTTGATACCGTAGTTGAACAGATCGTAGCACTGCTCATCGTTTCGGATCAGGTCATAAACCATCAATGCTCTCTCAGGGTTCTTACTTGCTGCAGAAACAGCCATTGCACCATGCGTAATGGAAAGAGCAACTACATTATCTGTCTCTTCACCGAAATAGAAGAATCCACTTTCTGCATTCGGATCATCCTGATAAATGGTGTTGGAAGGAGTAGCGCTGCAAAGGTCTGTCCAGGTCTGTGTATGATGCTGCTCAGCTGCAACACGTCCGATACGGTAGTCATCTCTGTTAGAGGAAGCAGTATTATTTAATACATCTGTCTTCCATACGCCGATCTGATCCCATTCTTTCATCATCTTTGCGTATTCAACCATCATCTCGGTATCTGTATATGCAGGAGTAACAACCGTATATAAGTCATCACTGGTACCACCCCAGATAGCACCGGAGCAGATGCCGTCAAATGCTACGAATTTGGAGTGAGAGGATACCCAGCCACCAGCGGTCTGAGCGTAATTCGTGCCATCAGAATCCCAAGGAATGATGTCAGGATAGGTCTCTTTTACATACTTGAAGTAAGTGGTCAGGTCTTCCCAGCTGTGGCATCCATTTGCAAGGCCGGCAGCTTTTGCCCAGTCAAGACGATAGATGAAGCCATGGTTGGTCCACTGTGCATAATTATCCTCAGGCATCAGATAGATGTCTCCATTATATTTACATAACTCCCAGTGATCCGGTGTTACACTTGCCCATGTCATAGGAGCATAGGTCTTTAACATATCCTCACTCAGAGGAAGGAATGCACCATTCTTTGCATTCGGCCATGCATCTAACCAGTCAGAAGCAGTACCAATAAGGTCTACAGAGCCATCCATCTGTGCAAGTGTCAGGTTGTAATTGGAAAGATAATCCGTCCATCCGATGTAATAGATTTCGAGCTCAGCGTTTACCTTCTCTGTAAGGATCTTATTGAGCTCTGTCATCATCTCATCAAGTCTTGCTGCCTTCTCACCATCCGGCTTATCTCCGGTTACCATGTAGGTGATTACAACATGCTCAGAAGTGTCAACAGCCGCGCTGTCGCTACTCTCGGATGAAGAAGAATCAGAAGATGCTGCGCTCTCTGTCTTCTTATCTGTGTCTGAGCCACCAGATGCCGGAGCATCTGCAGAGCCACAAGCGGTTACACCGGCAACCATGCTAGTAGCAAGTAACATTGCAAGTAATTTCTTTTTCATAGTTTTAACCTCCATTTTATATTATCGACCTCTTTGTGAGGCAATAATTCTTGAATGATATTAACCTTTTACCGCACCAACGGTAATACCGCTGATGAAGTACTTCTGAATGAAAGGATACAGGAAAACAATCGGACCGGTTGCAAGAACGGCATTTGCCATCTTAACACTTTCGGTAGGAATGTCTGCGAGGGTTACGTACTGTCCTGCTACAGAGTTTTTCAATGCATCCATTTTGTTTACAACCTCATATAACGTATACTGAAGAGGCTTGACATCTACCTTGGAGCTAAGGAACAGAGAGGACTGATACCACTCATTCCAATATCCCAGGGCAAGAAACAGTCCGATGGTTGCTAATGCCGGTTTTAACATCGGAAGAATCAGTGATACAAAAATCTTCATATCGCCGGCTCCATCAATTTTGCCCGACTCCGTAATCTCATGTGGTATGGCCTTAACGAAGTTTTTCATCAGGATGATCAACCACGGGGACATCATAAGCGGAAGTAATACCGCAAGGTAGCTGTCTTTCAATTTGTAGGTCTGTGTCATCAGCAGGTAGTATGGTGCAAGTCCTGCGGAGAACAGACTTGTGAAATAAATATAGAAGGAAATCACATTTCGGAAAGGGAAATCCTTTCTCTGTAATGCATATCCTGTCATCGCAATAATGGACAAGCCGAGTGTCGTTCCAATCGCCGTCAGTGCAAATGTTAACAGGTATGATTTCCAGATCGTTCCACTCATGCAGACCATCTCGTATGCCTGCATCGTAAATTCCTTAGGAATCAGCTTCACACCTTCCTGACGAATCACGGTTTCTGCTGTGAAGGAGCTTCCAACAATGATCAAAAACGGGAAGATACATGCCAGTGCATAGATGGAAATCACTATGTATCCAAAAGTTCTGACGATAACATCGGAAGCGCCAAGCTTAACTTTTGCTCCGATTTGTACATTTTCTTCATTCTTTTTCATTCTGATACCTTTGCCTTTCCTGTAGAATCTCTATTTGCAGCTTCCTAGAACAGAGAGTAATCAGGCTCAATCTTCTTTACAATGTAGTTCACTGTCATGACAATAACAAAGCCAATAACGGATTGGTACAATCCAACAGCCGAGGCTGTCGAGAAGTTAAAGTCTGTCATAGTTGCTCTGTAAACAAAGGTTTCAATAATATCTGTCGTTCCATATAACAGGGAGTTGGTTCCAATAATGTTATAGAACAAACCGAAGTTTCCTTTTACAACACCACCCAGTGCAAACAACAGCAGGATAACAATGGTAGGCTTTAAGCTGGGAAGAATGATATAGCGAATCTTCTGAAATGCATTTGCGCCATCCACCTTGGAGGCTTCAATCATCTCTGCGTCGATTCCCATAATTGCCGCAAAATAAACAACAGAGTTGTATCCGGTCTGCTGCCACAGATAGATGATAACCAGAAGTACCGGCCAGCAATTCGGATCCGCGTAGGGCTGCCATTTCTCAAGCCCCAGGGAGGACAGCACTCCGTTCACAAATCCGGTATCATAGTTTAACAGGTTGTATACCAGAACACCTACCAGAACCTGCGAAATGAAGTAAGGCAGGAACATCATTGTCTGCGAAACCTTTTTAAACCATTTGGAGCGCATCTCATTAAGAAGAATTGCCACAAAAACCGCAAGCAGATTACCCAGGATAATAAAAGCCAGATTGTACAGGATTGTGTTCCTTGTCAATGTAAGCAATTTGCCGGATTCTGCCAGGAACTCAAAGTTCTGTAATCCCACAAACTTACTTCCGAAAATTCCTTTTCCGTAATTGTACTTAACAAATGCTACGTAGATTCCGGGTAACGGCATATAGCTAAATGCAAAGAAAAACACGATAGCCGGTACACACATCAATGTCAGTACACGATACTTCCAAAGCAGTTTGAAAAAATTGGGTCGTTTGACTTGCATCTGAGACGCCTTCTTCTCACTTTGTTTTCGCATGGATCACATTCTCCTATACTTTCTGTTTCTTTCGATCGTCCGGTTGCACTAAATGACTTGTTGCAACCGCTTTCATGTTGTAATCATAGCATTTTTACAAAAGAAATGTCAATGGATTTTTTGAAACCGATTGCAATATCATCAATATGCTATGATTTATCTCGTATATTTTGTGCATAATGTATATTTTTCTATTCTCTTGTCAAGATATGTTTTATTAGAGCTTTTTCCTTTTGTTACTTTTTTATCATTTTCTTTGAAAACGAATTCAACAAAAAGCGGATGCCAGGGCATCCGCTTACAAGAATCTACTTTATATCACACTCTATATATCCTTCTGTTCCGGTGCAGGACCACTGCTATCCCGTATTACCAGCTTCGGCGTAACGGTTCGCAGCATTCCAACCTTTTTCCCTTCGATAACTGCGATTGCAGTCTCAATCAGTTTCTTTCCGTATGCATCATAATCATAATCAACACTGGTCAGATTCGGCGCCACAATCTGTGTCAAAAAGGTATTATCCTGGCTGACTACAGAAATGTCCTGTGGAATTCGATAACCATGTTCCACAATGCTTCTCACAATTCCAGCCGCGGAGTAGTCATTGATCGCAATGACAGCGGACGGCCTTGTGCCCCGATCCAGCATCTCATTCATAAGCTCATAGCCCGTCTCGGTCGAGTATCCGCCTTCCACCATAAGAAGCTCAGGATCAAGCTTAATCATATTCTTCTGCAAAATCTGTTTATATCTTTGCACCTTCATAAAGGTTGAAGATACATGCATCGCTCCGCCCACCAGGGCAATGCGGCGATGATTCAGCTCCAACAGGTGGTTCATCAAGAGATCCATAACCTGCATGTGATCAATCTGAACCATGTGACACTGCGTTCCATCCAGCTTGCCGGTAACAATCACAGGAGTTGTCGCCATGATCTGATTGATAAACTCAGAGTATTCCAAATTCGTGGACAAATCATCCACGCTTCCTCCCGCCTGAATGATAGCATCCACCTTCTGCTCCTGCAATTTCCCTATCAGGAGCTCCTCCTCTTCCATCTCAGACAGTGAATTACTGGACAGCAGGCTATAGCCCGCCTCTCTTGCAGCCGTTTCGCAAGCCACATAAAGTGCTGCATAGTATGGGTTTCGAACATCCGCCACCAACAGTCCAATCACCTTGCTCTTGGTGTCTGCAAGTCCTCTGGCTAATGCGTTGGGCTTGAAGTTATACTTATCAATAATCATTTGAACGCGTTCCTTTTTCTCGGGACGCACATTTGCATTATTGGTCAGAACTCTGGACACTGTGGATGGCGATACCCCAGCCTCTTTTGCAATATCATAGATTGTTATTGCTTTGCTTTCATTTACTCTCGGTGCATTCATAACCCATTTATCCCCATTTTGAAACCGATTTCTTCAAAAACAATGATAATCAAAATCGGATTGACTGTCAAGGGGAACGATTTACTTCATTTTCTCCGGGCTCTTCGAAAGCTGATAAATGAAAAAGCAAAAAACAGTATCCACATCCCCCAGAATATCAGCGTCACAGGGCTTGTTCCGTTCCTGTCAAAATGGTCATCTATAATCCCGATGATCGGCACGAGCGTAAAAAAAGCACACCAGATCATCCTCACCGCGCGGTTCATCCATGGTATTGGAAACAACCACCATCCCAGCCGGCTTCCTCCTACAAACCGGTTAAATATATCATCAGATTGATTAACGCGACGCAGACGAATCCTGCTATGGCAATTACGCTCTGAAAAGCAATGCTGCCAATCAGGCATATCAGAAAAAGAGCCTGCAGACCGTGAAACAGCAGCGTATTCCCAACCTGCCACCATTCACTGTTTAGAAGAAATTCCGGCAGATAGTAGCCCTCTTCATTTTTGCCAATGTAGTTTATCTGTGTCTCAATCGCTAATCGGGTTTCCGGGTTTTTCTCTAAATAAGTCAGTCTTTTCTCCAGTCGTTCAACGGCTTTCGGGTTTTTCCCTTTATCAAGCAGGTGCAGCTTATGATATAAGGTTTGCTCCCCGATAAAGCTGTTGGTATGATTGATCCGTAAAAAGATCTGATCCATCTCCAGATCACTCCAGGTTATATCATCTACCTTCCAGTTTTCCCCTCCCGCTTCTTCTATTGCGGAATGATATCGTCTTACATTAGCAAGGCGCTGCCCTGCATTGTGAACTACCCACCACTTATAGAAGTGGGGGCTTCGGGATGCTTTCGCATCCGT